>SKIC01000011.1 GCA_007116685.1 Balneolales bacterium | reverse complement strand
TGAGAGCTACTCATTACAGGAATGGGGATGAAATCCCTAATGTCACTGATAATGAAGAGTGGGGTAATTTGAGTACTGGTGCTTTTTCTGTTCACGGTA
Source organism: Balneolales bacterium (assembly GCA_007116685.1). Taxonomy (GTDB): domain Bacteria; phylum Bacteroidota; class Rhodothermia; order Balneolales; family Natronogracilivirgulaceae; genus SKIC01. Next base: position 9,050 of record SKIC01000011.1, on the reverse strand, counting down.
ATGATGGTTTGGAAGATGCAAAGGTTTTTAATCGTGGATTATTATATAACTGGTTTGCAGTAGCTGATGAGCGTGGAATTTGTCCACCGGGATGGGACGTGCCTACAGATGATGATTTTAAGTCAATGGAGGAGTCTCTTGGCATGCCCGCAACCGATTTAAACCTGACAAACTTTACACGTGGAAGAACCGAAGGAGTAGGCAATAAATTAAGGTCAACATCTGGATTAGATAATAACTTTTATCTACATCCAAGAAATATGAATGAGCTTGCTAATAATTCATCAGCTACAAATAAATCCGGTTTTTCAACAAGAGGAACGAGTGTGCGTTTTGCAGGGGGGGGCTTCGGTGATCCAGCTAATGATTTCGAGGGATTAGGCAGAGTTACTCACTTATGGACATCTTCAGAGTCATCATCTTCAAATGCATTTAGGAGAGTATTGTCAGTTGCCGAAGGTGGTGTGAACAGAAATTCGCCAACCAAAAATTTAGGCCTCGCCGTACGCTGCGTCCAAGTTCAAGACAACGAAACCACATCATTGCAATTCAATGATACCGATGGTGCTGGCTGGAGAATGTTATCTATACCATTTTATGGTATTACTGTATCCGATCTGGCAGGGCAGAATCAGGTATCTGGAATTCCCGGCGCCAATGCCTTTTATTCAGATTTTACAGGCGACTTAGAGGCTTTGGGTTCGAATCTTTTCACTTTTGATCCTTCTACTTATGACTCAGAAACTGAGGAAGGTGGCTGGATAGCACCAGAGAATTTCGATACGGAATTCTCTATTGGAAATGGCTTCTTATGGTATTTTTATGATAATGATGCTGATGTTAGCGTCCCTTTAGATGGGTTTAATTTATCCATTAGCGGAGTAACACCAAATAATGACATCACTGTACCTTTAGAAAGTGGTGTTTGGAATCTAGTAGGAAATCCGTTCGCTTCTAACATTACTGCTTCTTCACTAGAGAATTCGGGAATCCAAAATGCGGCACAGATATACAATTCTGCTGAAGAAACGTATCAGGTAGTAAATTTTTCAGGGAGTAACACCATTGCCGCCTGGCAAGGATTTTTCATCGAGAATAACGATGCAGAGTCCTTTACATTCCCCGAAAGCGCACGTACTGAAAATGCAGCTACTTTCTATGGAGTTAGTGAAAGTCAGGATATGAATCTAATCTTCAGTCTGATTGGTGAAGATTCTGAAACTAATGCTACAAAAGTAGATCGTGCCATTTCTCTATTCCTTTCCGAAGATGCATCTCAGGGTTGGGATAGAATGGATTTGAGTAAACTTTCGCCACTAAGCCAACAATATGCAAATCTCTCCTTTATTGGTGAGCGTAATGGTGAATACGTCCACAAAGCTCAGGAATCGCAACCACTTGATTTTGATGTGGTGACCATTCCTATGAGTCTGGAACTCTCAAATTTCTCCGGTAGCTTCACGCTCGAGTGGGAAGGTCTTGAAAGTATTCCCGAGCACATTAATCTGGTTTTTAACGATGAGTTAACGGGAGTAAGTGTGGATTTACGAAGTGATGCCTGGTATCAGTTTACGGCATCAGAAGGAGATGAACGGAATGAAACGAGGTTCTCTCTAACATTGAGTCAGACCACAACGGATGCACCTGGTATCGGAAGTGAGCTTCCTAAAGAATTCGCATTAAATCAGAATTATCCAAATCCGTTCAATCCAACAACTCAAATCAATTATGATTTGCCTCAACAATCGGATGTGCGTTTAGAAGTGTTCAACATTCAGGGTCAGCGTGTAGCAACTTTGGTAAATACCTCTCAAAATGCAGGTTCACACAGTGTAACATTTGATGCCTCCAATCTGGCAAGCGGCGTGTACATATATCGACTGCAAGCAAGCACTACAGTTTTAAACAAAAAAATGACTCTAATTAAGTAAGGATACCTCATGAAAACTAAAATAATGTTCCTTGTTAGTATAGTTCTTTTCATTAGTCTGGTGGTTGCAGGTACAGCATTTGCACAACCGGGTTTACCCCAACCACCTCCACAGGCACCACTTGGAGGACTTAGTTTGCTGGTCATTGCCGGAGGATTTTTCGGTATCTACAAGCTCAGAAGTAAGAAATAACATGTATGCCGGATAGGGCAGAGTACGATTCTGCTTTGTCCGGCATTTTAGTATCGATAGGTGTGTTTTTGGGACTGATCAAAAATTCAGCGTCTTGTTGAGATTTAACACATCTACATAACCCACAAGTCCACTTGAAGTACCATTTAAAAGATTAGAAAGATGTTTTTGCTAACCATTTTGTCGCTGTTAATGAGCAGCACTATTTTTTACGTAAGTTCCTCAGAGGGGGATGATGCCAATTCCGGAACGAGTCCGGAGCAAGCTTGGCAAACCCTTCAAAAAGTAAGTAATTCATCTTTTGAGCCGGGTGACAGAATTCTTTTTCGTGCCGGTGATGAATTTATTGGTCAATTGGCAATTAGAAGTTCCGGAACAGAAGGAGCTCCCATCGTTTTTGGGATGTATGGTGAGGGCCCAAAACCAATTATAAATTCAGCACCAACTCCCGGAGGCTCCTACGTTGCATCGCTAGTTATCAGAAATCAATCATTTATAGAACTAGAGAATTTAGAAGTAACAAACGACAGACAGGTACTTCGCCCTGGAGAAAACCAACAGCAGGGATATGGTATTTATGTCCATAACAATGGTACTGGCGTAATGGAGCACTTTCACTTCCGCAATCTGACCGTCAGAGATGTGTATGCCATCACAACAGAAGGCGTTGATTTCGATGATTTACAAGTGGCAGGTATCTATTTTCGAACTGAGAGAAATACAAATCCAAATGCTTTAAGACAGATTAGAAATATTATAGTAGAAGATTGTTTTATCACACGTACAGGGAAGTTCGGTATTTGGACTCAGCATGGCGGTGGAAATCAAGGAGTTGGAGATGATCAAACCAACCGAAATAAAAATATCATTTTCAGAAATAATCATACTTATCACACCGGTGGATCAGGAATTACCCCGGGCAGATCGTACAATTTACTCATGGAGGGTAATATTTTTGAATTTCCGGGTTCAGGCATAGATCCCAGAATGGCTAATAGAGGGAGCGGTGCATGGTTTTTTGGTGGGAGAAATATTATTGCCCAATACAACACTGTAATCTCTGCAAGAGGACCGGCCGACACCTATAGCATCCATATTGATCACAGCAACGAAAATGTATTTGTACAATTTAACTACAGCGAAGATAGCGAGGGAGGATTTGCTGAGATACTGGGCGATAATATCAATTCGGTTTACAGATATAATGTAAGTGTAAATGATGGATTCCGCGCTACGGCTCGTTCTATGTGGGTTTCTGATTATGCGGGACCTACCAGAAACGTAAGATCAGATAAAAATTACATCTACAATAATTCCATTTTTTTGAGCCGATCCAGAGATACAGGTTTAAGCTTTGAGGGGCATAACACCTATGTCTACAATAACATTGTAATGGCTGCTCCGGGTAGTTCAATTGGTCAAAAAGAATACGTAGTAGATATTACTGATGGCGACGATTTTATCGTATCAAATAACTTGTACCATGGTAATGTAAATCAGAGTTTCATAGATCTTGATCCTAACGCTGTAACCGGAAATCCATTATTTATTAATCCCGGTGGTAACGATTCTCAGAGTTACATTTTATTGCCGGAAAGTCCAGCAATGAACGCTGGTATCGCATTTGACCAGCCGGTATTTCCCATGGCCGGTCAAGGTATCTTTGCTGATATACCTGCCCAACCGGAATATGATTTGTTCGGAAACCCCATAATCTGGGAAAATGGCTCTATCAATATTGGAGCATTTGCAGGTTTACTCGATTTAGAAACGCAGAGCATCAAAACCGGAATGTTGTTAAATGAAGATGGAGAACCGATCATCAATAAGAATGTTTTTCTCTTTGATGGTGGTACTGAAATTGCATCTACAAGAACAAGTCCTGAAGGTCAGTTTTCTTTGGTTCATGATAGCGCAGAGGGTTCACTTTCTTTAGTTATTGAAGAATCTCAGGCTCACAAAGAAAAAGTTATTGAGTCGGTTTCGGGTAACGGTTTAGTAGAATTAGAAACCATTATTCTTGAATGGTTGTCCGATGAAGTTGAGGATATTGATGGCAATGTGTACAGAACCGTACACGTTGGAGACCAAGTTTGGATGGCAGAACATTTACGAACCACACGTTTTGCCAATGAAGATGAGATTTCCAATGCTCAAGAAAATGCCGATTGGGCTTCTAATGATACAGGAGCATGGGTTGTTCACGGAAATGATGAAGTCGACAGTCCAAAAGCTGTGAATCGTGGTTTTTTGTATAATTGGCACGCCGTAAATGACTCCAGAGGAATTTGTCCGGACGATTTTGTAGTACCTAGCGATGATGATTTTAAGATATTGGAAGAATTTCTTGGTATGCCTGAAAACCAATTAGATGAGACAGGTTTTACTCGTGGTGCTCAGGCTGGTGTTGGTAACCAATTGCGAGCAACAGGTGGTGGAGATGGCTTTTTCTGGACCGAACAGAACGGTTCGGCAATTAACTCAACCGGTTTTTCTGCTCGTGGTACCTCATTACGATTTGCAGGCGGCGCATTCCCGGCTGAAAATGTATTCGAAGGCATAAATCGTTATGCCGGATTTTGGACGTCAACTTCTGCAAACGAATCAGCAGCTTTTAGAAGAGTAATTCATGTAACGCAGGATGGTATTAACCGAAATGCAGCCAACAAGAATCTTGGATTGGCAGTTCGATGCGTAAAAAAGTCGGAAGATGTCACATCTGTAGATCCAGATGATGAACAAATGCCAACCCAATGGTCCTTAGATCAAAATTACCCGAATCCTTTTAATCCTACCACAAATATCACGTATCAAATAGCTGATCAAAGTCATGTGAGATTAGTAGTTTACGATATGCTTGGACGTCGGGTAGCAGTTCTCGTGGATGAGATGCAATCATCCGGAAGCCATGTGGTCACATGGAATGCCTTACCTTTCGCAACAGCTGTGTATATATACCGCTTAGAAGCTGGTGGACAAGTCTTTACCAGAAAAATGACACTTATCAAATAAAGTGCGGTGTAGGCTAAATTTATGCCCTTAGTGCTTAGCATTTTGGAATCATACCATTTGAAAAAAAATGAACGACAAATTTTGGGGAGTAGGTTTAGTTTCCCCCAAAATTGTGTCCTTGAAGTAGATTGTGGACGGTCGATTGTTCAGAAATTCAGAATAACAGCTTACTAGCCATAGCTTTTACCAAATAAAAACCATACAGTACTGCCTGGAACATAATATTGGTATAAAAAGAAAGTAAAAATCCCTCTCAAAAAGCTCTATAAAGGGTGAAATAGATGTTCCTAAAGCACCGCTGTGAATGTGAATAATGATGCAGCGATATGTTTTTAAGTCTGTAGTTTTTTTAAAACTATTCATTAGCTAAAACACCTAAAATCCTACGCCTATATTGATTTCTTGTCGCTGCCGGCACTTTATCGTACTTGGTGTTCTAAATTTTTGCTGATACAATCCTTACTAAACTCTCTAAGTTTATAGAATCATTTTATCAGCTAGAGATTGGCGATAATAGAAGGCCAGGCTTATATCTTATCTAAGAATTTCTTTTCGTGCGGAGTATTTCTTGTTGAACTAGCTTTACTAAATTAAATCATATAAAAAAGACAGTGCATAAAATATATACACTGTCTTTTCTTTTAGAACGAATATTAAGTGAAAGCTACAAAGGATTTTAACAGATAAACGTAATCATGTGGCCAACTCCCAGAAGTAAGTCCAAAATTAGGGACTTACTCTCTGTGGAGTCTCATTCTGCATCAAAGATTTATGAATATCCCTTGTAACACGTTGCCAGGGCGCTGATTCTTCCCACCAAGTCTCCACAAGTGTTTCCTCCCAAGCTTCTAAATCAGCTTTCATGGATTCAAAACGTTCAGGATGTGTATCTACAAGATTCGAGGTTTCGCCTGGATCATTTTTCAGGTCGTAAAGAACGTAACCAAAATCATCAAGGCGGATGAGTTTCCAGTGACCATAACGCATGGCTGCACCTTCAAGCTTGCGAAAGAAAAGTTTATCATGAGGATGACCAACTTGTGTTCCATCCATAAATGGAAACAAATTAACACCATCTAATGATAATCCTGATGGAATCTCTATTCCTGCTGCTGCAAGAGTCGTAGGGAAGATATCTAATGAAGAAGTAAGGCCATCAAATATTTTGCCTCCCTCAATTCCATTTGGCCAATGAATGAAGTATGGAACTCTATGTCCACCCTCAAATTTATTTCCTTTAAAGCCTTTCAAGGGATAGTTATTTGAATCATTTACCGGAGAACCACCATTATCACTTAGAAAAAAGATGAGCGTGTTTTCGAATTGGCCTAAATCTTTAAGTGTTTGAACAACTTTTCCAACTTCGCGATCCATGGCATACATCATAGCAGCGTATTCCGGTCGGCTATGGTCTTCAAACAAAGCTAAGTCTTCTTCGGTGGCATCCATAGGCGCATGTGGAGCTAAAAATGATAAAAACAGGAAAAATGGATCCTCGTGTACTCTGTTAATAAAGGCAACTGCGCTATCACCCTGAGCAGTAGTCAAATAATCACCGGGGAAGGGTGCATGCTCCATATTATACATCAAAGCACCGGGATGGCCTGGTGGATAATCACTCGCAAAATAAGTTCGGTGCCCGCCAAGGAAGCCATAAAAATGTTCGAAACCTCTGCTGTTGGGATGATATTTTTCTAAAAAGCCAAGATGCCATTTACCATTAATAGATGTGCGATACCCGTATTCGAGTAATACGTCTGCTAATGTAACCTGACTTGTATCCATACCTAGGTTTCTAGGTGGAACATTTGCTTCGTGACCAAATTTTTGTTGATATCGGCCTGTAACTATACCGGCGCGGGAAGGGCTGCAAACCGTTGCTGTAACATGGGCATCTGTAAAGAGAACACCATTTTCCGCAAGTTTATCAAGATTAGGTGTAAGAATTTCGGTCGACCCTTGAAAACCGGCATCAGCATATCCCATGTCATCAGTTAAGATTAGTAGAATATTGGGTTTTTTAACTTGCTCTGAAGTGTAATCCTGGTCACACCCTGTAGTTATCAGCAGTGTTGTGATAGAAATGAGGCATAGAAAAAAGAAGCTTCTTGGGTTCATTTTTAGATTCCTGTTGGTCAATTTCGTAACTGTGTTCTGTTATCGATAACATTTTATTAAAAAAATACCGGTACTTCAAGCAAAAAATAATCTTCTGTTAGGGCTTTTTTGAAGCTATAAAAAAGAAAAATATTAGTTTTTAAAATTGGTATCGTTAACATATATTCGTTTTGTGAAGATCAAATTCAGAAATAGAAAAGATTTAAAAGGTCTTAGTATGATAGCTGATTCTCCCAAGACCCAGCCTTCACGCAAGGTCAAGAAAAAAAATTTTAGCACAAGTCTTAGCGGACAGCAAGTATCATTGTATACTCTTAAAAATAAGAATGGTATTGAAGTATCTTTGACAAACTACGGAGCCAGAATTGTTAGCTGTATTGTTCCTTCCCAGGATGGAGAGTTAGCTGATGTGGTACTAGGATTTAATTCGATAGATGAATACCTGGCTTCTAATGAAGTATATTTTGGGGCTACTGTTGGTAGGTATGCGAACAGGATTGCAAATGCTAAAATCAAACTTGATGAGCAGCTTATAAATTTGGATAAAAATGCACCTCCAAATCATTTGCATGGGGGTACTAAAGGATTTCATTCTGTTGTTTGGGAAGTAAGCAGTGCAGACATAGATCGAATAGTTTTTCGTCATGTTTCAGCTAATGGTCAAAATGGATATCCCGGTGTGTTGCAAGTCGAGGTAACATATAGTTTAAATGATAGCAATGAGATAACTATAGAATATTTAGCAGTTTCGGATGAGAAAACAATCATAAACCTTACCAATCACGCCTATTTCAATCTTTCAGGTGCTGGAAGTGGTTCTGTTGCAAACCACTCTGTTTGTATTAATGCTAATTTCTTTACTCCAGTCAATGAATTTATGATACCAACCGGTGAGTTCAGGAAAGTGGATGGAAGTGTGTTTGACTTTAGAACCGGAAAAAATCTTGGAAAAGACTGGGATGACGATGACACTCAGCTAAACCGTGCCGGTGGGTATGACCACAATTTTGTGTTGAATAAAAATGAAGGTCAGAAACCGGAATTAGCAGCCAGAGTTACAGACCCGGAATCGGGTAGGGTGCTTGAAGTAGATACAACCGAACCGGGAATTCAGCTCTATACGGCAAATGCGCTGGATGGAAGCGATATAGGCAGGGAAGGTGTTCCGTATGAGTCCAAATCTGCTTTTTGTTTAGAGACACAGCACTTTCCAAATTCCCCGAATCAGCCGAATTTCCCAAATGTAGAATTGGAACCTGGTAAGAGGTTTACCAGCACTACTATCTACAGATTCATTATTTAAGTGTGAATTCGCCTCATTTATTGCAGGCCAGTATTTTGATAAAATATTCCAGAATTAGTTTTGACACTTTACGTTATGTTTTTATTTTAGTCGTATGTTAACGCTAACATATTCTGTATTGACCAGAAAAGTGCTTTTCTTGGTAATGTTTTAAGGCAGTCGATTTTTACCTTATCACGGAATATGAAGCTCCCAACTTTAATCAGAACTCCAAACGCTCAATACCATGATCAAAGGTGATTTGTTTTTCATCCTTACACTTGCCAGTATTTTAATCCTAATGAATACGAGTAATTCCATAGCGCAGGAACGCCCGGAATGGGACAATATTGAAGTATTGCATATCAACAAAGAAAAACCAAGAACAACGATGATGGTTTTTCCTGATATGGAAGCAGCAAAAGTCTATGACCGGGAAACATCGGAATGGTTCAAACTTTTAAATGGTGATTGGAGATTCAATTATTCTGATAACCCAGCTAAGCGTCCGGCAG
>SKIC01000146.1 GCA_007116685.1 Balneolales bacterium | reverse complement strand
TCTCCTAATTGATTTGCTATCAATCTGGCTTTGTTTCTGTTTCCTACTATCCAGTTAATGATATTGGGATTATCCAAAACAGGCTCTTCAACTTCCTGTATTAAAAGGTGTCCAACAGTCATTTGTTTGCGTCCAATGGATTTATTCAGAGCGAACTGATATTGAGTTGTCGAGTTCAAATTTTCAATGAGATTTCGTTTTTGCAAATATGCTTCCAGATTGTCTGTTAAAGCACAATGCTCAGAATCTAAACTAAATGGAGCGACAATGACGGAAACAGAACGACAGCCCTGCCCATTATACCTGAGTATAGATTCCGTCAAATCACTGTAGGTATATCTATCATTTCTGGAAATATAAGCCATCGAAAAATGTGCTTTCCGAATGAGCCATTGCACGTCTTCACTATCCAATTTGTGCTCTTCTACAATCTTTTTGACTTCAGGAATACTATCGTCATTACCGGTAAAAATAATGCCTCTGTTTTGACCTGGGAGATTTTCCAAAGTCGTATCCCATTGGTGTTTCACGTGAGAAATCGCCTGAAAGTCCTCCAAAAACGTTGGAAGTAAATATGGGTCTTTACGTGAAATTTTACCACGATACTTTGCGCCGGAAAGTAAAATCGCAATAACATCCTGCAAACCAACCAAAGGCAAATTCCCGGCATGTAAGGCCATTATTTTGGGTGGTTTTTCGGGCAATTCATCGTCAAGACGATAGCCCGCTTCCTGTAACCATTGCAGCATCACTTCAAGGCGCACACTGTCTTTTAAATGACGAATTTGAAACGTTACATCTTCCTTAGAAAATGAAGTTTTTTCGATGGTATCGTTGATGGCGTTGCGCCTGTTTGGGTGATGATATTCCAACCAATTCTTTACAACACCAGAAATTATCTGAGCCTGTTCTCTGTAAGTGGGATTTCGTTTTTGACTATTACTCATCATCAATTAGGAAATTACAACCCCGAAGATTGCTGTGTCTGTATCGCCCTAAAACTTGAAAAGCACCGTCTGCTCTTCTTAAGCCGATATCCTTCGTTAAAATAAACGAACAAGAATGGACATTTGCCAAATCAATTATTCCCAGCAATCCTCTTTCTCCATCGGGTACAACTTCGAGTGGGTTTTCCGGATTACGAATGCTGACTGCCAGCCAGGGTACGGGCTCAAACCAAAGCCCATCTCTACAATAAGCCTGAGATAACATTTCCGTCATCCCGTATTCCGAATGTATCTGATGTAACGGCAAACCAAATCCATCAGACAACTTCTGATGTAATTCTGCCCTGCTGACTTCTCTTCGGTGGGTCTTCATGCCACCGGTCTCCATGATCAAAGAATCTGCGGGTAATGTAATCGGATATCTTTCAATCATATCCAAAAACCCAAAAGCTGCTCCAAAGAGCATCACCTTTTTTCCTGATGAAGTGATTTCCATAATTAAAGATTCAGGAATTTCCTTCTCAAGTGGCAAAAAACGGCTCATTCCTGTCTGGTCTTGAGAAATGAGTTCTTTAAGCATCCATATTAAAGATGAGTTTGGATTGTCTGCATAGCCCGGCGTATAGGCAAGGATTACCATTTCATCCAAAGGATAAAAATGGCGAAATCCTTCTAATAAGGAACTCCGGTAAATCTTCTCCTCTTTTACGAAGTGCCGACTTTTTCGCATTCCTGTTGTTCCGGAACTCTCGAACAGAAGATCATAATCACTATTCAGTCCAGCCATCACTTTTGCTTCTCGAAAAGCTTCAATGGGAAGTAAGGGTATGGCATCCTTATCTGCAGAATGAGATGGAAACTCATCTATGAAACTGGAAAAAATGGGATTATGCTCAGATTGGTACTGATAATTCTTCTCAAGAGTTCCTGAAAAGAGATTTTTTTGCTGCTGAGCATGATTATCTAAGAATTCCTTAAAATTGATATCAATTTCATTACTATTCATAGGGAAAAGATACAATAATTTACCTCACAATTACTGATTCTTGCATACTAAATAAGGATTCAGTGGGATTATTCATGCAACCATTCGTTAGCATTTTCTATTCATCATTCGTTATATTTGCCGACCATTTTTTAACGAACTCACTTTATTAATGTCCAATCAGATTATTCACAACATCGTATCTAAAAATCTCACTATCTCAGCAGCACAAATTGCAAAAGTAGCAGGCCTACTCGATGAAGGCGCTACCATCCCCTTCATTGCCAGGTATCGTCAGGAGGTGACCGGTGGATTGGATGAAGAACAATTACGGGAGATTCGGGATGAGTTGGAGTTCCAGAAATTGTTGCAAGACCGTAAAGAGACCATACTTAATACGATTGCTGATCAGGACAAATTAACGCCCGAACTGGAAGCCGAAATTAAGGCCTGTACCGAACTTAAAAAACTTGAAGACCTCTACCTCCCTTACAAACCAAAGCGCAAAACTAGAGCGTCTATGGCAAAGGAAAAAGGGCTGGAGCCATTGGCTGAGTTGATTTGGAAACAAGAAACAACAAAAGGCGATCCCGATGCCATTGCTGCGCAATACGTGGATAAAGAAAAAGAAGTCAATTCTGCTGATGATGCACTCAACGGAGCTATGGATATTTGCGCAGAGTGGATTAGTGAGCGAGTAGATGTTCGCGATATGCTTAGAGAGCAAATCAGAGATTTTGGTGGTCTAAGTGTTAAAAAAGCCAAAGGCGAAGATGAAAAGGGCGTTTTTGAAAGTTATTATGAGTTTAAAGGCAAAATCAAATTTCTCAAACCACACCAGATTCTGGCAATAAACCGCGGTGAGCGTGAGGGCGTTTTGAGCGTTTCTTTGGATATGTGGGAAGAAAAAGTGCTCGACAAAATGGACTATCTCATCATCAAGAATGAGGATTCCATTTTTGTTGCTGAATTAGAAAATGCTATTTCTGATGCCTATAAGCGACTGCTCATTCCATCCCTGGAACGTGAGTTGCGAAATGACCTCACAGAACTGGCAGACGAGCACGCCATTCAGAATTTTGCTGAGAATCTAGGCAATCTGCTCATGCAACCACCTTTGGCATCGAAAGTAGTGATGGGAATTGACCCGGCTTACCGAACCGGTTGCAAAGTGGCTATCATTGATCCAAATGGCAACTATATCGAAGGCACCACAGTTTATCCCACCCCGCCACATAATAAAATTGCGGAATCCGTAGCGGTCATGAATCATCTCATTGATAAACATAGTGTGGATTTGATTGCCATCGGAAATGGAACAGGTAGTCGGGAAACGGAGCAAGTAGTTGCAGACATGATTCAGCAGCGAAAACAATCTAAAAAAGACGAAAATCTGGCCTATATGATTGTGAATGAAGCCGGAGCCTCAGTGTATTCTGCATCCAAAGAAGCCCGCGACGAATTCCCGGAATTAGAAGCCGCTCAGCGTGGAAATATCTCTATTGCCCGTCGTGTTCTTGACCCTCTTTCTGAATTAGTAAAAATCGATCCGAAATCTATTGGCGTTGGTTTGTATCAGCATGATGTGAATCAGGTGCGTTTATCCGGAAAACTTGATGATGTCGTTGAGAGCTGTGTGAATAATGTGGGCGTTAATCTGAATACGGCAAGTTCTGCCCTTCTCACCTACGTTTCCGGTTTGAGCCGTACGGTTGCGAAAAAGATTATTGAAAAACGTCAGGAAATGGGCGGATTCTCCAATCGTGATCAATTATTGGATGTACCCGGAGTAGGCGCATTTCGTTATCAGCAGGCGGCCGGATTCCTTCGTCTGCCGGATTCTAAAAATCCTTTGGATAACACAGCCATCCACCCTGAAAGTTATGAGGCTACACAAAAACTCTGCGCTATGCTGGATGTGGATTTAGAGCGCCTTCCATCTGAAATGGAAAAACTGGATATGAAATTCAGCGAATTGAACACCAAATCAACCGCCGAAAAAATTGGCATTGGTGAACCCACACTTCAACTCATCATGGAAAACCTCTTGAAACCGGGTCGTGATCCTCGAGAATCTCTCCCTCAGCCCATTTTACGCCAGGATGTTGTGAAGATGGAAGACCTCAAACCGGGCGAAATCATGGAAGGAACTGTCCGAAACGTGGTAGATTTCGGTGCATTTGTTGATATCGGAGTAAAACAAGACGGTCTTTTGCATATTTCCAACATGAAAGAAGGAAATCAAAAAGTCGAAAACGCTCTCGATGTGGTTAGCGTAGGCGATATCGTAAAAGTAGAAATTCTGGATGTAGATTTACGCCGCCAAAGAATTGGATTGAAATTGGTGAATTAGAAAGCTCTCTGCGTTTATTACGTTAAACGTACAAATCGAGGACGATTTGTTTTTTCTTTCCGGTCGTCGAGACGACGACCTACTTCTGGAGTAGGGCATTGTCCCCGATGCCCGAAACAAATACGCAATCGTCCACGATTGCGACAGCCCGAAGACAACAACGGGCTGCCGCGATTACTTTAATAGCAACACCGTGTACCAACTCACCACTTCTGGTTAAAACCTCGATAGCATTCCCTAGCGCGGCTGTCCGATTCGATTTCCATAGCCACATTTACTTTCGGACAGCCGCACTCTTATTCCCCACATTTCGCTCGCACAGATTTATTGATTCTCACATCTACCCTGCTTCTTCAATCATTGCGACAGCCCGATGACTAATTCTCAAACGGAAGTAAAATCCCCCATGGAGGGAAGGTTATCGTTACAGACTTCGGCGACGACGTACTACTTCAAAAACTCCCTTATTGCTCCTGTAAGTTCAACGGGCTTTTCGATTTGCAACATGTGTCCGGCATTGTCAATTTCAACCAAGGTGCTGTTTGGGATTTGAGAATGCCCGTATTTAAACACATCCGAAGGCCGGCCCGGATTTAGGAACATATTTGGTATTAGTCTGTCGTATTTGCCGTAAACAATGAGCGTTTCGTGCGGGATTTTGTGTAGTAAATCTGTGGTAGGTTCATCTAACATGGCTCCCACGCACTGCACAACGGTGTAAGCAAATTCAGGCATTTCTTCGGCCTTTGCCATGCGTACACGTTCTTCTACCATCCACTCCCACTCGCTCGACCAGCGATGAAAATTCAAAGCCAGATTTTCGCGGACTTGTTGCTCTGTGTTATTTATGATTCCTTGCATAGTAAAGGCATTGCGGAGCCAATCTCCAGCACCTCGTGCAAATCCCTCAAAACCTGCAGGTGCAACGAGCACCAGTTTATCTATGGCATCGGGATGATTCATCGCCAAGTTAGAACCAATTTGGCCACCCATAGAATGCCCGGCATAAATCACATTTTCAAGCTCCATGCCTTCGATAAATTTGGCAATCTGATCAGCATACCATGTCATTCCATAAGGGTAATTTCCTTTGGATGACTTCCCGAAACCAGGAAGATCAATGGCGATTACGCGCGCATCGGATTGGAGTTCAGCAATTGCATATCGCCAAAAACCGGCATTGGATGCCAAACCGTGAACCAATAAAATGGTATGCTCGCCGTGCCCTTCATCTACATAAGCAATCCTCAGATCACCTTCGAAAAAGTGCGTTTCAAATCCGTAATCAATGTCCTGAAATTCCAAAGGCGGAGCATCCAAATAACGGAACCCACCACAAGCCGAAGCTATCAGGAGTACAAAAAACAAAGTCGCTGTTAAAATATAGTTTCTCATGGTTACTCCTTAAAACATCAGCCAATTCAGGGTTACAAATGCCGTCCACGGGTCTCTCGGGTTTTGTCCGTCCACGGTTGCTCTTGGCGAATCATAAAAATCACCGGTGATAGCATAGGCCGCACTCAAACTGACACTTAAAAAGACTTTTAGATTGTATCTGAGTTCTGTATTGATTTCGGCACCAATAAAATTACCGCCATCCGGCAAAGCGTAATTACTCATTGCTGCCGCACCGCCAATTTTTGCAGAAAACAGATTTGGCACAATATCACGCATTCCATTTACAGCCACAGCCGTGACGCCTAATCCCATATTCGAAATATCGTGTACCATAGAGTAGTAACGGCTAACAACCTGGGGATCGGGAAATAGTAAGAAAGCTCTGTGCGCGCTGTAAATACCAACGGGTGAACCCCATACATTTCCTGTTAAAACGCTGTTTATTGTGCCATCATCCACGCCATCTTCATCGCCGGTAGAAAATTGGAATTCCAGCCAAACCTTATCATTGTTGGTCATTCCGTATTTCCATGCTAAGGATGCGTTAAATGCTGCTCCAAGAACCGAAACATCACTTGCTTCTGCCTGATTATCAGGCGAAATATTTCCATAATTACCGATCACATAGGCATCAAACGAAAACGGACTCAAAATGAAATTTCTGTTCCATGAAATATTGGTTCCCGTCCAAAACAGGTTTGCTTCATAGCGTTGATTTCCTCCGGGAAAGCGAACTCGAACTGCGCCATTGTACTGAGATAATGCACTCGTTAAACCTTGGCCAAGAATGGAAATTCCTCCGGCTCCTCTGGCCGTATCTCTCAAATACCATTGGTTGAAACCCCATTCCCATCCCGGTGCGGGACGAAAAATGGCGTCACCCATTAATAGAAAAACATCGTCGTCTCTGGAGATTTGATTCTCCCACAATTGGAAAAAACCCAGTCTTGTATTCATGGTTGGATGCGGACGTGCGAACCAACTTACACCCACAGCCTGAGTTCCCCAGAAAGAAAGTTTGTATCCGCTACGCTGGAATAAATCCAAAGTATTCACATTTGGATCATAAGCGCTGTCGAAAAGTCTTTGTAAACCAATAACTAAATTCCAGTTTCTGCCTGGCGGTCGTAAATCCACATTGGCCATCAAGGTTTGGAGATTTACCTGGCCTCCACTCAAACCGCCACCACGGTTATTTCCTACACCGTAAGATTGGTCGCCCCAGGTGTAATCTATTTTAAAAAGAGTGCGGAAAGTGGCATAACCATCCAAAATGGAAGGTGTGTACACCATGAGAGGAACAAATCGCTGTTCAGTGTAAACTGCCGTTCTGGGAACAGTAGATGTAGAATTTGTTCCAAAAAGTCGACCAATAACCTGCCCTTGCAAAATGTCATTCTGAGGTGTGACATTGGTCATTGTTGTTCGGGTAAATGAGTACCCAATAAATTGAAATTCACCGGGAATGGGATCGCTCAATCGCAATTGACGCTCGCGTTCCGTTTCCTCTGTATCCTCAGCAAAAAGAGGTACAGCACCAATCACAAATAAAAGGAAGAGATAAAAAAATCGCATAACACCTCAACTGTGTAAAGATGAGCACCTGTATGCACCGGAATAGTTTTCTAACAAAACCATGATTAAGAATTCCGTTGGAATCCGGAGCGAATACAGATGCTCAATAATAGATTACTTAGTTTCTTTCAAAGCGCTGAATCCAGAGAATACCAGTTGCTTCTCCGTTTACAATAGTGCTGCCAAAGCCACCTTCAACAGTGGGCGCTTCAGCACCAATGTTAGGCTCAGTTTGGATAACTTCATAGGTCATGTCATTTCCATCAATTTGGAAGATACCTTCAGAAACTACAGAAACAGGCTCATTTTGCTGTAAGCGAATCGTTCTGATGCCGCTTGGTGTTTCATCACCTGTCTGGAATGTTCCAGTGAAAGTAACAGCTGCGCCACTACTGTCAATAGAAACTACGTTATAGCTTCCATTTTCTTCGAAAACAGCATCAATTTTTGCTGTTTGGAAGAAAGCAGCCAAACCAATTGCAACATTTCCGGCGCCTTCAGACACCCATGTTCCTACTAATTCATCCACCAAATCATCTTCGTCGTTTGATGATGTGGAATCACATGCGAAACCGGCAAATGCCAGTGCTATTATTACAGTAAGTATTTTAGTTTTCATATCAATCCTCGATTTGTTGTTGGTTGTGTGTGGTAAATAAATAAATTCAATTTCTAAGTGCTTTTTTCAGGATTTTCCCACTATCACTTTTGGGTAATTCTGACAAAAACTCGTAATCGCGGGGGACTTTATATTTGGCAAGATTGGCAAGGCAGTAATCCATCACTTCGTCTTTTGTTAAGGATACTCCCTCTTCCAGCACAATAAACGCTTTACCGGCTTCCCCCCACTTTTCATCGGGAACGCCGATTACTGCCGCTTCACGAATGCCATCCATTTTGCGAATCACCTGCTCCACTTCTGCGGGATAGACGTTTTCTGCTCCGCTGATATACATGTCTTTCTTGCGATCAACGACGTAGAAAAATCCTTCATCGTCGCAGCGTACAATATCGCCCGTGTAGAGCCAGCCATCTCGTATCGTTTTGGCTGTGGCTTCCGGATTATTCCAGTAACCGTCCATGCATACAGGTCCGCGTAATAATAACTCGCCTGCTTCCCCGGTTGAAACTTCCTTGCCTTCATCATCAATTATTTTTGTATCGATGTAGAAGTTAGGAAAGCCGATAGAACCAATTTTTCGCTTGGAATCTTCCTGATTTAAGGAAAAAACGTTGGGGCCAAATTCCGTAAGCCCGTATCCCTGACGAATCGGAACGCCTTTGTTTTGCCAAATTTCAATCAAATTCAAAGGCATGGGTTCGCCACCTACTATCGCATATCGAACGGACTCTAAACTCACGTTTTCAAACTCCGGACTACGATACATCATGTCCATCATAGTAGGCACGCCGAAAAGAATACTGACGTTTTCCTGATCACAAAGACGCAAAATGGTGTCCGTATCGAATTTCTTCATCAGCAATAAGCGTGCACCCCGGTGTAGCATCGGGGTTGTTAAGACATTCCAACCTCCGGTATGAAAAAACGGCGCAAATGTGATGGTTACATCTTGCTGAGTGAGATTGAGCCGGAGTCCGGTATTCACGGAATTCCAAAAGAGCATTTTGTTTGTGATGATGGCGCCCTTTGGCCTTCCGGTAGTTCCGGAAGTGTACAAAATCATGCAGGCATCTTCGAATTCGCTTTCGTGAACGATTTCTTTTTCTGACTCGGCTCCACTTACCAGTTGTAGAAAACCGGTATCGCCATCAAAAGAACTTAGCATTTCCGGCTTGAAATCCATTTTTACGATGGTCTCAGAAAAAGCATCCTCATAAATCAGAACTTTGGGAGTGGCATCTTCTAATTGATAGGATAATTCGGGTGCAGCCAATCTGAAATTCAGTGGTAATAAAATGGCGCCTAATTTCTGTACGGCAAAAAATGTAATCACATACTCAATGCGATTGATACTCAATACTGCAACCCTATCGCCTTTTTGTACTCTGAATTCATTTTT
>SKIC01000060.1 GCA_007116685.1 Balneolales bacterium | reverse complement strand
CCAAGAATACTAAGATTTAAGGTAACGGCTGAAGCATTATCGTTAACTCTAAATGTGCCACGATTAATTACCAAATTTCCTGACAATTGCAGGTCTTCTCTGATAGTTAAAACTTGATCAGCCGTGGTGGTATTGAGCCTCAAATTGTGTAGTTGAGATACATTATCAGGTATGCGATTATTGGCTGTTCCTACATATTCAAATGTACCTCCGTTTGGGGAGCTAAACTCATCTAAATCAGCATCGGGGTAATAACTATCACGAACACGAAATGTACCCTGACCGTCAAAGCGTACCAACTGCTGGGTAAACTCAAACCCATTCATGTTTAGAACCCCACCCTCATTGATTCTGACCTGAAGGTCTTCTGTGTCAACATTTGCAGTAAGTGTAACTGTACGCCCGTTCAAGATAACAGCTCTGTCTTCAGGACCCGGTACTGCTGGATCAACAATCAGAGTACCTGAGGGATCTGTAGTCCATGTACTAGCAGCATTCCAGTTTCCATTACGATATGAGTAATATGTTTGTCCAGGTGCAGCCTCTGTGGTTATTCCAAGTGTGAAATAATCGCCGTCTTCAAGGCTCACGTTTGTTGCTGTAAATGTATTTCCTGATACAAGTCCCTGAAATTGGCTAGTACCGAATTCAAACGAATCAGAATCATTAACCAACAAGCGGAAAGTTTCATCACCACTCAATGAATATCCAGTTACATCTACTTCTATGGTAATGGTGCCTGGATTTCCAGTAACACTTGTGCGCCATACGCGTTCTAATCGGGAATTAATCGTACCAGCAGGGATATCTCCAGTTTCCGTAAATGTAGCAGGTTCTCCATCATGACCGATCATTATGTAATCGCCATTACTAAATGATGAAGGATCACGGAAAATCATGCGGTCAGACCTGTTTTCTGTTACTTGTCCATCAGGTTCCTGCCCAATTCCGAAAATATCCTCCGGATGTGTAGCTTCGTGTGAATACCTGTTATTGGAGATTGTAATATTGTATCTGGAAGCCAGATAATTTTCAATCAAGGTTTTTTCGGCAAGATTTAACTCTTCCCGAAAAATGATGACTTCAACGATATCACCTGCAAAAAAACCGCTATTATTGCCTTTTAAATGACCAATGGCTAAATCAGCGGCTGAGTTGATTATATCATTGGTTTGATTGGTGGCATTGTCATAATTCGTACCATTTACAAAAATTCCTAGGTTGGGATTACCAAATCGTGTTGTAGTTATATATGCATCATTAGCAGAAAAACCGGTACTGGTAGCCCGTCGAGAGTTATTTGAAATATCGACGTTGATTCGATTGGAAGCCCAGTAAAAAACCGAGTAAGCATTTTGTCCACCACCTCCTGAAGTAAATCGCTTGGATACCAATCCTCTTGGGTTGCCATCCAGAGTAGTAGGTCGGTTCACGATAAACATCGTGTGACCGGATGTATCATCCAAATCGGAACTGTCGTCTATCATCAAACGGTCGCCATTTGCTCCGCCGCTGGATAAATCACCATCAAAGCGGATAACCGGCCAGCCGTTTAAAGAGTGCGTAGTAGAATAGAAAGTTGGCTGCTGCACTCCAGTTGATTGCGCAGCATGGTGATTATAACCAGAAAGATCAGACCAACTAGAAAGTGCTGTACCGTTAGTAGTTGTACTCGTACCAGAATCTGACCTAAGCCACAAAATTAAAGATGTTGCTCCATCTGCATCACGAATATTTGCAGGACCTTGCTGCGCAAAAACATCACTGTATAAAACAGCGAGCAGTAATAGGAATAGAGGTAGTACAGATATCTTCATTGCTAACTTGTTTGGAAAAAATTTGCAGATAATGTCAATATAAAGAAAAATTAATAGAAGAGTTAGACCTGTTTCGAGAGCATAAAAAAAGGCGAGCTCAATTGAACTCGCCTTTTCATAAAATATATTTACAGCTTTTTTACTATTTAATAAGCATCATTTTTCTAGTCATTACTTGATTTCCGGCATTCATTCTAAGCAGATAGGTACCTGAACTCAAATGTGCCGCATCAAATGTAACCGCTTGTGTTCCTGCAGTTTGCATTTGACCATTCATCAGAATGGCCACTCTTCTACCCAGCATGTCAAAAACTTCCAAGGTAACTTCGCTATTCTGTGGCAAGTTATACTGGATAACTGTGGTAGGGTTAAATGGATTTGGATAATTTTGATCCAATGAGAACTCTGTTGGCAATCCACTGTCCGCAAAATCATCTCCTCTGGCACTTGTTGGTGACTCAACTGGCTCTGAGGTGAAAATCATGAACTCGCCTGGAGGTAATGAATAATTAACATTCAAATCATCACCTGAGCCGGTTATATTGTACGCCTGACCAGAAAAATAATCGTACCAGGTTCCCGCCTCTGTGAATCTTGCTAATACTTCTTGCTCAGTCACACCAAAATTACCAATAATCACAGCATCCATGGTTTCGTGTTCCAATACGATGCGCTTTCTGGATGTAGTTACGTTCATAGAAACTTGTGTGTCTGTGCTATGAAAAACTTCATTTTGGTTACGAAGTTTCAGTAAGTCAGACCAGGTCTGGTAAACTGCAAATCTCTCAGGATCATCATAATAATCCCAACGGATTGGCTTTCTATCTGTTCTGCCCGGATCGCTTGGTAGGCATTCTCCATCTGTGCCATCTCCTGGCTTCAAACATTCCTCAGGACCACCACCATAACCAAGTTCGCCAAATTGCCATAACATTCTAGGTCCAGGTACGGTTAGGAAAAAAGCGCCTGCTAATTTTTGTCTACCTAAGGCTGTTGACAACTCGGTGATATCATAATCACCGGAGCTATTTCCATAATTCAGGTTTTTGAACATCATCCACTGCTCATCATGACTTTCCATGAATGTTACAGGAGT
Organism: Balneolales bacterium; assembly: GCA_007116685.1. Classification (GTDB taxonomy): domain Bacteria; phylum Bacteroidota; class Rhodothermia; order Balneolales; family Natronogracilivirgulaceae; genus SKIC01. The sequence continues at coordinate 6,409 of SKIC01000060.1, read as the reverse complement.
AGGCACTGAAAAACCGGCATTTGGAAAATAAGTAGCACTAAGATTGGAAGTCCACCCCATGCTGGCTTCCTGATATTGATGGTCTTGTGCATTCCATGACATAATTCCAAAGCGTCCTTCATCTCTACGGTGTGTAGATAATGCAATCTCTTCTTCACGCTGGAAGTGCTCAATAATGATGTAGGCATCAGGGTCAAAATCCCAAAGTGCATCAGCCATTCTACGCAGGTTTGCAACTCTTTGCGGATTAAAACTGTCCACGTCAATCACATCTACATTTGATGCAAAGCCTTTTGTAAGATCAAAACGATACCCATCAACATTGTATCTTTCAATCCAATGGCGATTCGCCCGGTCTAACCAATACTGAACATAGAAATGATCGTGATTTAAGTGATTAAATACGCTATATCTAAAACTTGGACCTCGGAAAGGATTTTCGGCTTGGTTTGATCCAAACATCGCAATGAATGGAGATAAATCAGTTCCGTGGTTATATACCACATCAAGAATAACTGCCATACCTCTTTGATGCGCAGCTTCTACAAATTCTTTAAATGCTCTGCGCGTACCATAAGATTTTTCCAGTGCAAGGTGGAAGTTCGGGTTATATCCCCAACTAACATTTCCGTCAAAGTTAGAAACAGGCATCAACTCAATGGCATTTACTCCGAGTCTTTCGAGATATCCTAAAGTATCTTTCAGAACGGTATACGTTGATTCCTCCACGAAATCTCTGAGTAATAACTCATAGATGACAAGATGTTCCGGATTCGGTCTTTCAAAATCTGAAAAAGGAAATGGTGTTTGTCCGGTTTCCAAAACTGAAACCATACCTTCGGTCAATCCATCCGGATAAGGAATTAAATCAGGATATACGTCGAAATTTTCGTTAATCCATCGGTCATTCCAGGGATCAAGTACTTTTTCTGAGAAAAGATCACCAATACGATTTCGGCCATTTACTAAATATTGAAATCGGTATTCGGTGCCGGGTGTTAAACCATCAACTTCAATCCACCACCAGGTATTCCCATCACCCTGGTCTTCTCTGTGCATGAAGAAGTCAGGATTTACCTCCCAATCAGTGAAATCACCAATGGTATAAACAAAATCCATTGTAGGTGCATACATGGATAGAATTACCGTATTATCATCGATATAATTGATACCATCTCTTATTCCATCCGGACGCGGCTTATCGCTGATTGGTGGATTTACGATGATAAATATTGATTCTTCATTTTTATTACCATCAACATCTTCTGCTTCGGCTCTAAGGTCTACTCTGCCATCAGTATCAACTACATAAGTGTAAGATAATTCCTCACCATCATCTTCTGTAGCTACTAATTCATCATTAACAAATAAGCGAATCTCACTTAAATTATCATCCAGCGTTGTTGCCGCTATTCTAATTTGAACTTCATCATTTAAACTGGCAAAAAATGGATTCAATCTCGTTGCTTCCGGCTCCAAAAATCTGACGGATACAACTTCATCGAAAAGTTCAATAAATAAATCTTCTGTCTGCTGATTACCTGCAGCATTTCGTATTACCAGCGCAATTTCAAAAATATCTTCGCTTTCCGGCACACTGTAAAAGTCTCGAATATCATCTATTTCGAGCTTCCATTGATCTGTACCCGTATTTTCAAATTGTGGCTGAACATTATTTTGCCCCCAGTTACCAATCACATAACGCCAGGTTCGGTCTGTTTCGCTGATGATTACACCGGTATGCGCATAAAGACTACCTGTTACACCTTCAAGTGCCGTTCCTGTGGCATCAAAATGTATGGTTAGGGGTTGATTCAGATTCGGGAAACTAGGATCCGTAGAAATCTGAGCCAATGAGATAAGGGGGAGTAAAAACGCCAATAAAAATACAGATACGTATTTTTTGGCTAAAGTATAAGAGAACATGGTTTTTCGGGTTGGCTTAGGTTAAAATCTTTTTATTCACACCTGAAGACGTTGCTTTACCTGCGATTGATGCAGCAGGTGTTGTTGATCTCACTATGAGTTCCGGAGAGAACACTGTATGAGAAAGCTCTTTGGTATTATTCTTTAAACGTTGGATTAACTTATCAATAGCTAGCTTACCCATATCATACATGGGCTGCCTCATAGTTGTTAAACCGAGGTACTTGGAAAAACTTAAGTCATCAAACCCAATGATTGGAATACTTCTGTCCATATCTTGCATAGCTTTTAAAGCACCTAAGGCTTGGATATCCGAAGCACAAAAACATGCATCAGGAGGTTCTTCCATATTTAAAATGGTTTTCATGGCTTCGTAACCATTTTTTTCCGTGAAACCATCACGGTCATTATCACGTCCGGTTACAATCAAAGCTTCATCGACCATTTGACCTTCGTCTTCCAATGCTCTTCTGTAACCAATTAAACGCTCTTTTACTGGTTCAGAATCAAAAGCAGCACTAATCAGGGCAATTTTTCCGTATCCCTGTTGAATTAAAAATCGTGTAGCATTATAGGCCCCTTCTGTGCTGTCTACACTTACAGAATCAAAATCAGAATAGTATTCGTCAATTAAAGTAATGGGTATGTCATAAGGTTTTAGTTCATTCCATTTGTCATCAGGAAAATGAATTGAAATCACAATTATGCCCTCAGACATCCCTCTTTTTACGATACCCTCAACCTGGTTGTAAATGTCTTCTGTAGTTTTCACATTGCTGATATGCAGATCATAATCGTGATTTGCTAACTCGTCTTGCATACCAGCCAATACTTCCATAAAAAAGTAATTGGAAATAATCGGCACTATAGCTGTGATGATTTTAGTTGACTGCCTTGCAAGGCTTTGCGCCTGAGCTCTGGGGTGATACCCTAACTCCTTAGCGATTGAAAGAACCTTGGTACGGGTTTTTTCGGTAACTCTGTCATTATTATTAAAAACCCGTGATACGGTAGCAATACTTACTCCGGCTTCTCTGGCGATATCGTAAATAGTAGCATTCAAAAGCTGATAATATAGTATTCGTGGTAGGTGGGTTGCCGAATATGCAACTTAGCTATGAGAATTTCACTTATTAAAAAGAGCCGGTTTTACCCGGCTCTTTTTTAGAGTTTAGCTTACTTAATAAGCATCATTTGACGTTGCAACATGGCATTACCAGTTTGCAAACGATAGATATACATACCAGAAGCAAGACGAGAACCGTCAAACGTAAAGGTGTGTGTACCTGCATTCAATTGTGTGTTAACCACAGTAGCTACTCTTTGACCTAAAACGTTGTAAACTGTTAACGTTACATCGCTTGTTTCAGCAAGAGTAAATGCGATATTGGTTGTTGGGTTGAATGGGTTTGGATAGTTCTGCTTAAGCGAAATTTCAGCTGGGCGTGTAGAAAAACCATCATCACCAATACTGGCAGCGATTTCCTCATAATCAGGAGGAGTTTCGAATACCAATGGTGAACCACCAAGGCGCTCACCACCGGTGAATTCGATGGTATTCAGTGTGTAAGCCGCTGGCCACTCTGAAATCAAAGAACCTGCAACTTCTCTTACAGCGGTTGGTGTAACGAATTGATAGTGACGACGACCTGCATCAAATCCACCACCATTCCATGTTTTCAAGGCACCTTCGCCGGTAAATACCTGACCCCATCCAAGGATGAAACCAAAAGAGTTTACAGAAGGTAACTCAAGATCGAGAGTTAGCTCGTAAATATTATCTTCGCCAGCAACTGGTGAGAATTTTAGGCTTTCTACAAATGCACGATCATCAGGATCCGCAGGGTTCAAGTTTTCGAATGCACCCGGACCTCTGGCAATTCCTTGTGTGAATGCCAAGATATTTTCTTCAATCAATAGATATAAAGAGTCCTGTCCAGGAACAAATAAATCGTCAGCATCTGCAATCTCTGCTCCAACAGATAAAGCGTTGGTCATATCTACACGGAAAGTAACTGCAACAGTTCCTGCATCACCTTCAACAAGGTTAGATAGAATCAAACCTGCAGCATCAATACCGTTATAATTCACAAAACCAATATCAGCGTTATAAGCTGTTTGATTTGCATTATCAGTCACGATGTGAACTCTGTTACCGCCCCCGGTAGAACCTGGCTCTTCCCAACCATCACCGGCAGCAAGGAATGGAATGTAAGCATCACTGTCAGAGTCAAATCTGTCTTCTGACCAGTTCACAAAATATTTATACTGTAAATCAGCTCCAACAACTATTGGATTTTGAGTTCTGTCATAAGTTAATGCCCAAACATTTTGTCCCGCAACAGGAGCTGGTTCCATTGTAGAAGCTACATCGCCACCACCTGTTCCCCAGCCATTAAAACCACCAGGTACCTGCATACGGTCACCGGCAGCTGAGCTGAAAATTCCGAGACCTTCAAGAATATCAACGTTTACAGCAAAGCGAATCTCTGTTGCCACGCGATCTGCTTCTGTTGGTGCATTATCGTTAAAATAAGTCCAATGTACAGTTGTGTCGGTAGCTGCGAACATACCTTGTTTGTTGTCTCCATCTTCCCAGGTAACAGCATCACCTGCGCCAAATACAAACTTGTACTCGAAATTAGGTCCTCTTTGAGCAATTGTATCAACATTAGCAAAAAGTAATCCTGAATAAAAGTCTGTATCTCCTTCTCTTTCAAGAATATGAGTAGCTCCCCAATCTAAATAAGGATCAGCACCTCTAAGGCCTACTGTTCCACCATCTTCTTCGTGGTCAAATTCACCATCTTGAATATAACCAGCTAGATTTACTCTAAAATAAATGGCTACAGTGTCTTCTTTTGCTTCAAAAAGCTCAATTCTGTTAAAGAATGTTTCGACCATCATATCTTCTGTCTGATCTTCAGGAACTGAAAATGATCTGTCATCTCCACCTTCCCAATCACCACCGGAAGCTGCAGAAGTATCAGCTGCAAAACCAGCCCAAAACTTATACATCATTGCATCACCTGGATTTAATTCCAGAGTAATTTGCCAATAGTCACCACCGATATTATCTAGCGCAACTGATTGAGCACTCCAATTCACGTCACCTTCTTCACCATTTATAGCTCCACGTAGCTGCACAAGACCATTCTCAGCAGTTAAAGTATCGCCAACAGTAGCTGTATTGACCATAAAAGTAACATTTATCGGGTCATCGCCATTATCCGCCCATGCAAAACCTGAGAGCCCCAATGAGAGCATCAGAGTTGCAAAGAGGAATTTTGTAGCTTTCTTCATGTTATCCTCGTTGTTTTGTTGTGTGTTTTAACGGGTTTACCGTTTTTTTAGAAAGTCATGCTCAGGCTGACACGGTTAGTGCCACCCAAGTATTTGTGTTGCTGGTAGGCGTAATTAATACGCAGTCCCAGCGATGATTGTATGTCATATTTGATACCGGCACCGGCAGCAAATTGAAAAACTCTGTCTTCTTCCGGCATTCCGATATTGGGAAGCCCACCACGCACTTGAAATAGATCATTCAAGAAACCGATTTCCAATCCAAAACTAACGCTTTGAAAATTATCACTCGGGCTGTTTGCTTCCACTATGGGAGTTACTCTTAAATACTCATCTGCATAGTAATCGTATTTAAGGCTGGCTCGTAATTGTAGAGGCATATCAAATTGATCTGTTCGTAACATGGCTGCAGGATTCCAGTTTCCTGAAGATCCTCTGTCCGGGTCGGCTTCAATTAAAAGGTCATCACCTAACATTCGCATTTTACTGCCAAAATTGGTCATGCTTACTCCAAATACCAATCCATCCAATGGAGTTTGATAAAGAGTACCTATATCAAAAGCCAAACCTGTAGCCGAAGTATTCCAAATGGTTTCATTAACATACTTAACATTTACTCCTAATGAGAAAACATCAAGTAGCTGTCTTCCATAAGAAAATCCGGCGGCATACATATACGCTCCAAACATACGCCCTGTGCCATCTGGCATATCGTATGTGGTCTCAATCATATCATCCATGGTAAGTGCGGTAATATTGATACCAAAAGTCCCAATAGTACCTGCCGGAATAATCACTCCAAGATAGGAATGACGTAAATCAGCGAACCACTGAGCATGGTCTACCATGAATTCAAATTTATTCATATTCGCAATTGCGGCTGGATTTAAAGCCATCGCAGAAGCATCATTAACGGATGAAACTACTGCTCCACCTAGCCCGGCAGCCCTGGCACCTACAGGAATATTCAAGAAAGGTGCTGCAGTTGTACCGGTTTTACTTACACTTTGGGCAAACGTTTCCTCAGCAAAAAGGAAGGTGGCCAAGCTCAATACTAATATTATTTTTACAATTCGGTTCATGTTTCAATACCCCGGTATTATTTAATCACTGCAAATTTATCGATATGCTCCCCAACTCCGGGAACGTCAACATGGAAAATGTATATCCCATAGGATAT
>SKIC01000189.1 GCA_007116685.1 Balneolales bacterium | reverse complement strand
TAATTCGCCATAGGTCAGCGAATGTCCATCTTCAACACTTTGAAGTGCAATATTTTCAGGGGAATACTGTGCCCACTTTTTTATCCAATCGGTTTCTATTCTGCTCATGAATCTAAATGACTTAAAAAGTGATTCATAAATTCTTCCGGCTTTTCAATGAACGGTGAATGTCCGGTATCTTCCATCACGATTTCTGTGAATTTTCCACCGTTTTTGGCGTATTGCGCAAGTACATTTCTGGTTTGTGCTAACATGGGCTGCGGCGGACAAACATCCACTCCCGGATAATCCGGAACAAGTCCCATCTTCCCTAAGGAAGCAAAATCAAACATGGATTCATCCGAAACAATCATATCATCCGAGCCTCGTACCCACAAAACAGGTGGCTTTTGTGCTGCTTTAACGATGGCTTGGGGTATATCACGATTGTATTTTGGTGATGCCGCATTAATCGGCCCGAATTTCCCCGGTGCTACAAATGGATAATGCTCTGATGCCTCAAAATCACCGGGATAGCGGTCATCCCCAATTTTCATGGAAAGTACACTGTCTAATAGTTCTTCTTCATTTGGGGCTTGAAATGGTGCTTTCCAATAAAAGGTATTCATAACCACTCTAGGACTGGCTTGCGGATTATCCGAACTGCGATCTCCTTCTTTAATTAATTTGGCGAATTCGGCATTAACTGTTCCGCCGCCGGAGCCCGCAAAATCGGGAGCCGTTGGTGTTCCTGCGATATCTTTGGTGCCGCCAAATCCGTACGGCGAAGCAGGATTGATAACCATTGCCGATAACATACGCTCACTGAATTCTGCCAGCAGAGTAAACACCATTCCCCCACCCATAGAATGTCCGGCAAAGTGCGCTTTTTGAATATGCAAACTATCCATTAAGGATAGAATATCATCAACGGCGTCACCAAAGCCCCGGGTGGCATCAATAACCAAATCTTCGGTATCGCCATATCCACGCATATCCGGCGCAATCACTCTGTATTTTGATGGCAGTCTGCGCATGACATCTTTCCAAAAAATCGATGAGGAGGCATTGCCGTGAATCAGAATTACGGTATCCCCTTCACCTTCTCGTTCCAGATAATGAATTTTCAGTCGTGGGGTTTGAATTTTGTGGGATGCGATGCTCATTCCTTGTCTCCTTTCAGGCTGATTTTGTGTCCTTTAGCAAACATTACTGAAAACACAGTAATCACAGAAAATGTGATGGCAACAGCCGCTGCTACTCCGGGGTTTTCACCGGTAGATTGTGTGAATGGAACGGGAAGCATGGCATAGTACATCGTAAAATGAGTTACTATGGCTACTACAGAAGCAGAAAAAACGGCGGCAAGCGGAACATCTCTGAAGAACATTCCAAAAAGAATAGGAACAAATGCTGCCGAGAAGTATGCATAGACGCCATTCTGAGCAAAAATTCCAACGCTTAGTTTTGGATTTACCAATTGATCCCATGACACAAAAATAGCAACAACTGCCAATACAGCAATGACGATTTTATTGATAGTGACATTAGTACCGCCATCTTTCTTCATACCCAATTTTGCACCGGCCAAAGGCTCCAGAATATCTTTTGTGATGGTTGTGGAAAGGGATTGAATCAAACTTTCCAAGGTTGATAAACCTGCTGAAATCAATCCCATTACCACAATGAGGCCAATGAAAACCGGAAATTCACTCACTACATACGCCGAGACTAATCCATCCATAGGAATCACATTGCCACCAACGGATAAATCAGGAAATGTGAGGCGAATGTATAAACCGGTAAATACTACAAAGAAGAATAACAACTGCGCGGTAATACCAACCATCAGATATTTATTCACATCCTCGTCTTTATTTAATAAGAGTGATTTTGTGAGGATATGAGGCTGACAAATAATTGCAATCCCCACGATAAACTGAGCGATGAAGATTTCAAAATAATCGCGAAAAAGAAAACTGCTATCGTTGGTGGTGGCTACCAATTGTGGATCGATGGCTCTGAGTTTATCCAGAAATCCGTGTACTCCATTACTGAAATGCTCGTATCCGGAACCAAGCAGAATGAAGGCCACTATGAGCATCAAAATGGCTTGAATCGTATTGGTGTAGACCATAGAATTGGCGCCCCCGAACATCATGTAGCCGAACACAAAGATTACGATGCCAATCAGCACATAAAGTTCTTCCACGTTCAGCGCACTTGAAAGCACTTTGGTCAATCCCACGCAAATCAAAACGATAAACGTAATGAGTAATAGCGATAGAAATCCGAAGAAAATCCCGTATTTCTTGCTTTTATACATAGTTTCCATCCATTGCGCCATGGTCAGAGCTTTTACCGTGCTTCCGTGTTTGCGGAAACCTTTGGTCAGTAAAACCAAGGAAATCAAAGCAGCAAATGGCAGCGCTATTGCCATAGATAACACACCGCTGATGCCATACAAGGCGACAAATCCGGGATTTATAATAAACGTAGCCGCACTGGTTATGGATGCCGCAAGCGAAAGCCCTACAGCATACGGGGAAAACAAAATACTGCCCACCGCATAATCATCGATATTGGTGATTTTCTTAGCCCCACGAATTACGAAATAGAGAATGGCTACGGCATAAACCAGAATCAAAATCCATGTGGCAGTAGTAAGTGGTGCGGAGGCGAGTTCCATAGTTTACCAGCGAAAAGCGTTACAAGCGAATGATAATCCCCCACCGGAACCCATGCAGACAATGATATCTCCACGTTCCAGTTCTCCTTTTCTTACGGATGTATCCATAGCCATGCCGATTGCGGCAGAGCCGGTGTATCCATAGGTATCCATAATCGTTGTGGCAGTGTCTCTTGGCAGACCAAGATTATCCATCGTTTCCCAAATCTGGTTGATATTGATTTGCGTCATATAAGCACGCTTGATTTCGGAAACATCGAATCCACCACGCTCAGCAACCGTTCTAATCATATCTGTCCACATAATTGGATTCAGTTCTTTTGGAAACTTTTTCACAAACTTGAGTTTGTGATCCTGATTTTGGACAGCAGTTTCTGTAGTAGGATGAGCAACAGCACCGGAATAAATCCCCATATAATCGTGATATTCACCACGCGTACGCATATCTCCGGCCAAATACCCACTGCCCGCTTCTACTGTAGGCTCCAATATGGCTGCCGAAGCGCCATCAGCAAATAAGGTGACCGTTTTTTTATCGTCCAGATTTAGGAAGCGGCTCATTCCGTAAGCGCCCATAACCATTACTTTTTTCAAACGCTCATTGGCTTTGATGTAATTGACACCCGTTTCCAGTGCTGTAACAAAACCGGCACAAGCCGTGTTGATATCAAAAGTAGCGGCATTAGTCATCCCCGCTTTGTGCTGCAAAACAGAAGCTGTAGATGGCGAAATATACTCCGGAGTATCCGTAGCGATAATCAATAAATCGATATCCTCAGGATTCACTTCAGCGGCGTTCATGGCATTTTCAGCGGCTTTTTGGCATAAATCTATAACCGATTCGCCATCGCTCAACCATCGGCGCTCGCGGATGGTGAGATTTTCAACCAGCCAGGTATCTACATCTTCCCCAAGACGCTCATTGAACCAGGAATTGGGAACAACGCGCTCAGGTGCTGCAGATCCGGTGGCTATAATTCGGGCATTTCTCAAATCGTGAGTCCTCCATCAACGCTTAGCGTAGTCCCGGTGATAAAAGCGGCATCATCAGAAGCCAGAAAAACGTAGGCATTTGCAATATCCTCAGGCTTACCCATTCTTCCCAATGGCGTTTTAGCGCTGATTCCTTCCACTACATTTTCAGGCATCTTTTGAACCATCTCAGTGGCTATGAATCCGGGAGCAACGGCATTTACACGAATTCCTTTACGCCCTAATTCCTTCGCCCAGGTTTTGGTCATGCCAATAACGCCAGATTTCGTTGCCACATAATTGGTCTGTCCGAAATTGCCATAAATTCCAACCACCGAACTGGCATTCAAAATGACGCCCGATTTGGCTTCCGCCATATATTCTGCTGCCACTCGTGTACAATTAAAAACGCCGGTAAGGTTGATGTCTATCACCTTCTGCCAGGTAGCAACGTCCATTTTCAAAAGGCTGCGGTCCATGGTGATTCCGGCATTGTTTACCAATATATCCAAGGCACCAAATTGATCTACAATCTTTTTAATCCCGGCTGATACCGCATCGTAATCTACAACATCCACAGAATCAAAAACACAATCCCCTATTACAGACAATTCTTCTGAAACCGCTTTTCCAGCTTCAATATTAACATCCCAAATAACAACTTTAGCACCTTCTTTGAGATAAGCTTCTGCGGTAGATTTTCCAATTCCTGCTGCCCCGCCGGTAATCAGCGCGACCTTACCATCTAATTTCATCATGACACTTTATTTTTAACGTTTGAAATTTACCAAACGATAATTCAAAAATATTTGATTGTCAAGAAAAATCAGAAAGCGCTTTCATATAAAACTTCGGGCTGTAGCGATCTAGTGCGAAGGCTTTATATTTAAATAGACCTCGAGTTTGTAGACAGCACAAATCTGTTACAAAAAACGCGGCTGTCCGAAACGTTAACGCCAAGCAAACTACTTCGGACAGCCGCACAGTTATTCCCCACATTTCGCTCACATTGATTTATTGATACCCTCATTTACCCTGCTTCTTCAATCATTGTGGCAGCCCGGGTTATCTGTATAAAGTCTAAATAATCATCTTCTTGCTCATTGGAATTGTGATATCAAAGTTTTTTAGTAAATTAATTAGAGTTTTTTATCTAAATATCTTTTAAGTGCAAATTTACTGCTAAAATGGATGGAAAATACATGTTTTAAGCACTTATCAAGATGATTAGCAGTGAGCATTTGATTCAGATTCATAGCCTATGTTTCTAACGACAACCTGCTGTTACGGCTTACAAGCCATGTTTTATATCGCAGAGCATTCTGATAAGAATACAATTGTTGATGTGCAGGAAATCGCTATATCGAAACATTTGCCAGCACATTTCCTCAGCAAAATCTTGAATCAGCTCGTCAAAAAGGAACTCCTTTTATCCTACAAAGGCCAAGGTGGTGGGTATCGCTTACGAAAAAACGCCAGCGAAATCAGTATTCTGGATGTAATCAATGCATTAGATGGCAACGTGCTTTTTGAAAAATGCGGCTTGCTGTTTCAAGATTGCTCCACTGATCACTCCTGCCCTATTCATGATTCATTTCGTCAGGAGATGAATGTCATGGAATCACTTTTTACAACAAAAAAACTCTCTGATAACGATATGATGCAAATGGCGAAGTCATGCAGTCCCTGCAGTGCGGGTGCAGAATCAGAGAAGACCGTTTTTAACGACTCATTATAGTTTGGAGGCAACCTATGTCAGATCTTAAAGTAACCCTGGATGCCAATCAGGCCGCAGCCTATATAGCACACAGTTTAAGCGAAGTTATTGCTATTTATCCCATTACACCAGCATCCCCTATGGGCGAGTGGTCGGATGAATGGACAATGGCAGGTAAAAAAAATGTCTGGGGTACTGTTCCGGAGGTGATTGAATTACAGAGCGAAGGTGGCGCTGCAGGAACCATGCACGGTGCATTACAAACCGGTGCACTTACGACAACCTTCACAGCTTCTCAAGGTCTGTTGCTCAAGATGCCTAATCTCTACAAAATTGCCGGAGAGTTGACACCAGCCGTTGTTCACGTTGCAGCTCGTTCTGTGGCTACTCACGCACTCTCCATTTTTGGTGACCATAGCGATGTGATGGCCATGAGAGTTACCGGAGTCGCCTTGCTTTCCTCTAATTCTGTTCAGGAAGCCATGGATATGGCTTTGGTAGCCCACTCCGCTACACTCGATTCCCGAATTCCATTTATTCATTTTTTTGATGGATTCCGAACCTCTCACGAAGTCCAGAAAGTAGATGAAATATCTACAGAAATGATGCTGGAGATGATGAATGACGAGGCCATACTCGAGCACAGAAAACGTGCTTTGATGCCTGAATCCCCAAAAATCAGAGGAACCGCACAAAACCCGGATGTCTTTTTCCAGGCCAGAGAATCAGGAAATATTTTTTATGAGGCTTGCCCTGATATCGTGCAACAGAAAATGGATAAATTGGCTGAACTCACAGGAAGACAATACAAGTTATTCGATTATGTTGGTCATCCTGAGGCAGAGCGCGTTATTATACTGATGGGTTCCGGTGCGGAGACTGCTCATGAAACAGTTACGAAACTGGTTGCAAATGGTAAAAAAATCGGGATGATTAAAGTGCGATTATTCCGCCCGTTCTCCATGCAGCATATCATTGAAGCTCTTCCCGCTTCCGTAAAATCCATAGCCGTTTTAGATCGCACAAAAGAACCCGGAGGAAGTGGAGAGCCCTTATATAATGATGTGATAACAGCCCTTGCGGAAAACACCACGGAAAACTGGAAGTCTTTTGAAAAACAGCCACGGGTAATAGGCGGACGTTATGGACTTTCATCCAAAGAATTTACCCCACCAATGGTGGCCAGGATTTTTGAGGAATTAACCAGAGAGAAGCCGAAAAACCATTTCACCATTGGTATCAATGATGATGTATCTCACAAAAGTCTGGATTTGAATGATAAAATCTGGGAATATGATAAAAGTGTTTTCCAAGGCTTATTCTATGGTTTAGGTGCTGATGGGACGGTTTCTGCAAATAAGAATTCTATCAAAATTATTGGTGATAACACCGATTACTTTGCACAGGGATACTTTGTTTATGATTCCAAAAAATCCGGTGCTACTACCGTTTCTCACCTGCGCTTCGGTCCTAAACCGATTCAATCAGCCTATTTGATTGATAAGGCCAACTTCGTAGCCTGTCATCAGTTTCAATTTCTACGGCAATTGAACATTCTGAAAAATGCAAAAAACGGAGCCACTTTCTTGCTCAATGCTCCTTTTGAGTTAGACAAAGTTTGGGAGAACCTACCTCTTGAATTGCAAAACCAAATCATCGAAAAAGAGTTACGGCTTTGGTGTATAGATGCATATAAAGTAGCGCGTGAAAATGGAATGGGAAATCGTATCAATACGGTTATGCAAACTGCATTTTTCGCCATTTCTGATATTCTGCCGAAAGAGGAAGCCATACGTTTAATTAAGGATGGCATCTATAAAACCTACGGCAGCAAAGGCGAAGCCATCCTCGAAAGTAATTACAAAGCGGTTGATAATACCATCGCCCACTTGTATGAGCTGGAGGTTCCTGCTGATGCGCAATCCGAAATCAATATGAGGCGGCCGGTTCCTGAAGAAGCGCCTGAATTTGTACAAAACGTTATTGCTGAAATTATTGCCGGAAATGGTGATGACCTGCCGGTTAGTGCTTTTTCTTGCGATGGCACCTTCCCTACCGGAACTACCTGCTGGGAAAAACGAGGTATTTCTCAGGAAATACCGGTCCTTGAGCCCGACATTTGTATTCAGTGCGGTAAGTGTATGTTGGTTTGTCCGCATGCCGTAATTCGAATGAAGGCTTTTGATGGAGAATTACTTGCTGATGCACCCGAAACCTTCAAATATATGGATGCCAAAGGCAGAGAATGGCCTGATAATACCAAAATCAGTATTCAGGTCTCGCCGGAAGATTGTACGGGCTGTGAACTTTGTGTGGAGGTTTGTCCTGCCAAAGACCGCAAGCAAGTTGGTCGCAAAGCACTGAATATGGATAATATTGAGCCTCACCTTGAAAATGAGCGTGAAAACTGGGATTTCTTCTTAAAGATACCTGAGTACGATCGCAGTCTGTTAAAAACCGAAACCATAAAAGGCTCACAATTCTTGCAGCCACTTTTTGAGTTTTCCGGTGCCTGTAAAGGTTGTGGAGAAACGCCATATATCAAGCTAATTACCCAGCTTTATGGCGACAGAATGGTGATTGCGAATGCTACCGGTTGTTCTTCTATTTACGGTGGTAATCTCCCAACAACACCATATACAACTAACGAACATGGCTTAGGACCAGCATGGTCAAACTCGCTGTTTGAAGACAATGCCGAATTCGGATTGGGTTATCGCGTTACTATCGACAAATTAGCCGAGCAAGCAACTGAAATTCTACATTCGATGAATGGCGCTGTGGATGCCGATCTAAAGCAAGCCATTCTAAACGCTGACCAAACCTCTGAGCCCGGAGTTTTTGAACAACGGGAACGAGTTGGTCGCCTGAAAGAAATTCTCAAAAAAGATGAGAGCAAGAATGCTAAAATGTTACAAGGCATAGCAGATTATCTCGTCAGGAAAAGCGTATGGATTTTTGGTGGCGATGGTTGGGCGTATGATATTGGTTACGGTGGACTCGACCACGTTCTTGCCAGTGGCAGGGATGTCAACATTTTGGTGATGGATACTGAGGTGTATTCAAATACCGGCGGTCAGTGCTCCAAAGCTACACCACTCGGCGCAATAGCAAAATTTGCAGCCTCAGGAAAACGAGTTGGCAAAAAAGATCTGGGATTAATGTCTATTGCCGGCGGTCAGGCTTATGTTGCACGTATTGCCATGGGCGCAAACGATATGCAAACTATGAAAGCCATTATAGAGGCAGAACGTTATCCGGGACCTTCCATCATCATAGCCTACAGCCATTGTATCGCACATGGTTACGATATGAAATTTGGTCTGCAGCAACAAAAACTTGCGGTAGATTCAGGCTACTGGCCATTATTCAGATTTGACCCTACGCTGAAAGAAACCGGTAAAAACCCTTTCCAATTGGATTCCAAACCTCCGAAAGTGGCCTTCAGAGATTATGCCTACAATGAAATGAGGTATCTGATGCTATCCAAAGCACAACCAAAAGTTGCCCGACAACTTATGGATCAGGCACAAAAAGACATTGTAGATCAATGGAATGTGTACGAAAAAACCAAGGCTGTATATGAGCCTCCAACGGTTACCGAAGAGAGTGAGGAATAAACCTCATTTCTAACCTTCAATCAGAAATTATTATTCAAAACATAGGTAGAATTATGAATCTGGAAACCAAATATCTAGGCCTAACACTGAAAAATCCCCTGGTGCCATCGGCGTCTCCCATTTCCAAAAGTATAGATAAATCTAAAGAATTGGAGGATGCAGGCGCTTCTGCTTTGGTTATGTACTCACTTTTCGAGGAGCAAATTACTCGAGAGAATAAAGCCCTTGATCACTTCCTGAATACTTCTGGCGAAAGTTTCGCAGAGGCTTTGAGTTATTTCCCACAACCCGACGAATATCACAATCTGGAAGCAGAAGAATATCTGGAGCATATTAGTTTGCTCAAAGAATCATTGGATATTCCCATTATC
>SKIC01000278.1 GCA_007116685.1 Balneolales bacterium | reverse complement strand
GGAAAATGAATCTCCACCTATGCACAAAAGAAATTTTCTCTCCGAATATTTTTGAGTTAAGGATTCGAGAGTCTGCCAGGTGAAATGCGGAACAGGTAACTTATTTTCAAAATCAGAGACTATACAGTTCGGAATTCCATCAAAAGCTATTTGAGCCATTTTGAACCGATGTGAGAATTCCGTCAAACTGCTAGCGTCTTTGTGCGGTGGAGATGAAACGGGCATAATCCAAAGTTCGTCAATAAAACCGGATTTCAGGAAGGATTCGACAATGCTTAGGTGCCCCCTATGCGGCGGATCAAAACTCCCTCCAAAAATGCCCGTCTTTTTCAAAACGACTTATCTGCTGCTGATCTGAACCACATCCGCCAAACCATCTAAAGCACGATTATAATGCTCTTCTGCTAATTCTCGGTTTTGTCCACGTGGAAATAACTGCAGATACTTCTGATAGGATGCCACAGCTTTTTCAAATCGCTCTTGTTGCCGTTCTTCAACACTATTTTCAGCAAATAATGTATAAGCGAGAATCTGACGCATCAAAGCTTTTTCTGCCCATGATGTTTCAGGAAAACGATCAATTACAATATCATAATACAAAGCAGCGGCACGATATCTATTAAGTCTTAGATATAATTCAGCAGCATGAAACTCCTTTTGAGCTAATTTTTCACGCATTTCGGCGATATACTCTCTGGCCTCTGAAGCTAGCTCAGTATCCGGATATCGTTGAATGAATAATTGAAATCTTTCAATGGCGCGGTACGTATCCTGTTGATCTAATTTGAAACGCGGACTCAAACGATAATAGCTCAAAGCTTCTCTGAATTCAGCATCCATTCTACGGTCAGAACGTGGAAAATTTGTGTAATATCTTCGATACTCAGCAGCTGAGAGCACAAACTGTCTGCTGTTAAAATAACTTTCTGCCAATAAAAACTGAGCTTGTCTGGCAATGTCAGTTCCTCGTCCAATCGACAATACCAATTCAAAATTTCTGGCCGCTTGGGTATAATTGCCTTGTTCAAAAACCATCATAGATTTTTCAAAGGCTACTTCGAGAGAATCACCGGGACGGATGGTTGTTTTGGAACTACAAGCAGCACTAAATGCTGCCAAAATAATGATATAAAAAAGTGCTTTACGCATAAATTCAATTTGAGTCTGTTACTTTTCCCGTTGCATTAACTGATTGACAAGGGATTTTATTTCATTTCGGGCGTCATTATCAGGAAATTTTCCGAGATTATCTAATGCTACAGAATAATACTTCTGTATACTTTGTTCGGTTTGGTCTAAAGTTCCTGTTTCCCTATAAATGGCGATGACTCTGGCTACGTCAGCATCAGATTTTTCATCTTTCTGGATGATATCCAAGAGTTCACTCTTCATTTCAGCAGAGGCATTTTCTAAAGCCGTCAGAGTGAGATAGGTCTTTTTGCCTTCAAGGATATCTCCACCAACTTTTTTGCCCGTTTTTTGTGCATCACCAACAGCATCCAGATAATCATCCTGAATCTGAAAAGCTGTGCCAATATTCCATCCAAATTCATAAGCGGCAGTTATCAGCTCATCAGAAACACCTGCTACTCTAGCACCTAATTCAGAAGAAGCTGCGATTAAAGCGGCTGTTTTGGCTCCAATCATGGTAATGTACTCGTCTTTTGATACATCTATTCGGTCTTCAAAGGACATATCTAAAGACTGACCTTCACACACAATCCTGACAGCTTTCAAGAATGTAGAGAAAACTCCCTGAACCTGTTCTTTGGATAATTCGGGGATGGATGCAATCTCATTCAATTGTTCAAGTGCGATTCCAAAAAGAGCGTCACCGGATAAAATCGCGATGTTTTCATCCCACTTTTTTGCTACTGTGAGCTTACCTCTTCTGGTATCTGCCTTATCCATAATATCATCATGAATAAGAGTGAATACATGCAACAATTCTACAGCTTTTGCAGCCGGTAAGGCCAAGTCAGGATTCGATTCACACATTTTCGTTGTGAGCAATACCAATCTGGGACGAACATGCTTGCCACCTAATTGTAGCGTGTAACGGATAGGCTCGTATAAAGAAAATGGCTCTGTTTCTACCGGTAGCGATGAAATTTCTTCTTCAAATCGCTTATAAACTGAATGCAATGATCTGTATGATTTATTGGTTTTTTGCAAAGACTTCTAAGATACCAAATCTAAGTGTAATTAAGAATACGAAGTTAGGCAGTTGATTTAATCTTTGATATCAAGTCTGTTCTAATGTCTTGAGGTCTTGCAAAATCGAGCTTCAGAACTCAAACAGTTCGCAAATGCCTGAAATCCAAATCACCGGTTCGCTCACAGCCTAACAAACAAAGCAAGATTTTGAAGTCTGATCGCCATTTTGTGTATAGATTTTCCAAACCTTCGTATCCATCTTCGATAATTGCCTGGATTACGGGCTGTGCCGTGGCAGCGATTTGTGCGCCAAGACAAATAGATTTCGCTATATCGAAACTACTTCTTATTCCACCGGATGAAATGATTTGAATATCTTGTAAATCTATGTTTCTCAACTGCAGTAAACAATCAACGGTGGGAAGTCCCCAATCATCAAATGGATTATCAGATTTTGGATTGTTTCTCAGGTTTTCAACTTTTGCCCAGCTTGTTCCTCCTGCCCCGGCTACATCAATAGCGTCTACGCCACATTCTATAAGCATTTCTGCCACAACAGAGGATATTCCGGCACCGGTTTCTTTTACTATGATTGGCAATTCCGTTTTTTGCTCAAGACTTCTTATCCCCTCCCTAATACCCTGAAAGTTTCTGTCACCTTCAGCCTGCATTAATTCCTGTAGTGGATTCAAATGAACAATAATAGCATCAGCACGGATAGAATCTATTAAGTCAGAGATATGATCATCGGATAAGCCATCAATTAGTTGAGCACCACCAATATTGGCAGCGATGAAAGCCGTAGGAGCTTCTTTTCTCACAATTTCAAAAGACTCTCTGGTTTCGGGCTTTTCAAGCATAATCCGCTGACTCCCAACTCCAAAAGGCAAATTATGAGCTTCACAAAAACGCGCAATTACAGCATTTACGGCACCCGCCTCTGAATATCCACCGGTCATAGATGAGATAAAAAGTGGAAAACTGAAATGGTGATTCAGAAAGCGAGCAGAAACGTCAATATCATCAATATTGACTTCCGGGAGAGCATGATGCATAAAATCATAGCGCTCAAAGCCCGTTGTTTTATGATAAGCCGATTGTCCGCTTACGGTAAGGCTAACGTGATCTTTTTTTCTTTGTGTAATACTCATATTGATAATTTTCCTGATATATATCAGAGCATATAACTTCCGCCATTGATGTGCAAGGCTGAACCGGATAAATGTGAAACTTTTCCATGCGCAAGCAAATTCACTAATTCCGCTATTTGTTCCGGTGGAGTTATTTCACCCAAAGGAATGTCTTTACTCACAAAATCTTCACCGTATAACTCTTTGGCAGGAGTTGCCATATCAGTATCGGTGAAGCCCGGCGCAATGGTAAAAACTGAAATGCCAAGTCTGCCGCAATCACGCAATAATGATTTAGAATAAGCTCCTAAGGCTGCTTTTGAGGCGGCATAGGCTGCAAAATCGTAAGTATCACCACGGTATGCTGCGCGTGATGTAATATTTATGATAATTCCTTTTCTCCCCGTTACTTTCCATGTTGCCAACGCCTCACGCATGAGAACAACAGGCGCACTGAGATTAACCATCATGGTTTTATCCCAGTTTTGCTGAAATGCAATTGCATCAGCATCTGAGGGTAAAGGCACGCAAATTCCAGCATTATTAATAATGATATCAATTCCATCCTGAATAATTGGAATCAGATTTTTTTCGATATCATCTTTCAGAGATAAATCAGCTTTTACTCCCCGAAAGTTATTGTTTTGAAGTAATTCTTCAGCAAATGCTGATTTGCGTGTGGTTCCAAAAACAAAAAAGCCATCCTCTAATAGATTTAGAGCGATGGCTTTTCCAATTCCACGAGACGCACCGGTTAACAATACCGATTTTTTACTCATAAATTATTGACTCACTGCTTTTTGCTTAGGTTTTCTATAGACTGGCACAAAAGAACAAGCCTCGCCATACATAAGCCTTTCTGTGTAGGGAAGGACTTTTTGAGTGGCTAATAAATAGACACTCTGCGGTAATTCTTTTTCGCTACAGCCTTTTAGTAAAACTCTCTTACCTTCGTACTGCGACCAATCGTGCTGCTCCAATTCTCTTCGGTAACATTCATGGCGAACTTGCTCTGGAGTTCCAAAAATGACGTCTTTCGCAATACCGTCAGCTTTTGCAGCAACCAGCATATAAGCCCAGGAGGCGACAATAGCATCTATAGAACAATAAACAGCAATGATTTTATCCTGATACTTCTGCCAATCATGTTGGTCGAGTGCCTCTCTGAAATCTTTCTCTTTAAGAATCATCTCCATGAAGAGATAATCTTTCAAATCGAAAGCCACAATTTCGGAGCCATCATGAAAGGTTTGGAGATCTAAGGTAATTAAGCCTGATTTTGCGACTTTATTTACAAATTCTTCGGCCATATCTATTATACTGCAAATGACTCACCGCAAGAGCATGTTCTCGCGGCGTTTGGGTTACTAAAATGAAATCCTTGACCTTTCAGTCCATCAGAATAATCCAATTGAGTTCCTGCTAAATAGAGAAAACTTCTCATATCTACGATAATGGTAATATCCTCATGCTGAAAGCTTTGATCTTTTTTGTCAGGATCAGCGCCGGCTTCGTCAAAATCTAATTGATAAGTCAGCCCGGAGCATCCTCCGCCGGCAACACCTACTCGCAAAGGCGTTTCCTCAGAAAAACCTTTGGAAGCACGGATTTCTTTTATCCGATTTGCTGCTTTTTCGCTAACTGTTATCATGATTATACAGACTCAATGGTAATTTCAGGATCAATTCTTTTTACCATGCTTTCAATAGCATATAGCGTACCTGTTGTAGCTGTTGGGCATGTACCACAAGCACCCTGATAGTGTACTCTAAGAACATTTTCTTCTAGTCCCATTACTTTCAATCCACCGCCATCAGCGAGCAAATACGGGCGCACTTGTTCGTCAAGCATCTGATTGATTTGTACCAATCGCGGATCGTCAGAGTTCAAGGCTTCCTCAGAAGCGTGGACATTAGGATCATCACTAGCCAGAGACTCAATGGGTTCTGCTTCTCTGATTGGTGGAGCAAGCTGCCTTAATAAAGTATTCCATTCAGCGGCGCCATCCTGAGTTACGGTTACATAGCGATCTACGTAATACACAGAAATAACGTGTGGAATGTTAAATAGTAAGGTCGCAAATGGATCGTCTTTTGCTTCTTCCGGAGCTTCGTAAGAGCGGGTTACCCCCTGACTAATAGGCTCCTTAAGCACGAAACGCATTGCATTGGGATTTGGAGTTCTTTCTATTTCTGCAATCTTTGGCATATCTCTACCTCATCTGTGTTTGTATCCTTGCTCGGATACTATTTATCAATAATTATTCTGTTGAAATTTGTTCTTTGCCATTCACTGCTGCATGTAAAGTATGCCACGAAAGTGTAGCACATTTCACACGTGCAGGTAAATCTTTGACTCCGGCAAAAACGGCTAATTTTCCTAAATCGTGTTCGTCTTTCTCGGGATCGAGTTTTCCGGTAGTTAAATCATGAAATTGTTGAAAAATGTGATTTACTTCATCGATGTGTTTTCCTTTAGCAAAGGTTGTCATCATAGATGCAGATGCTTTTGAAATGGCGCATCCTTCACCGATAAAACTCACGTCTTCCACGATTTGATCCTCGTTTACGTTTACATAAACGACGAGTTTGTCGCCACATAAAGGATTATTCCCCACGGCTTCTTTATCAGCGGGGTCAATAATCCTGAAATTTCTTGGATTCTTGTTATGATCAAGAATCAGCTGTTGATATAATTGTTTTGTGCGTTCGTAATTCATGTAAATATTTCAATCACTTTTTTCAAACTTGCGATAAGTGCGTCTACTTCCTCTTTTGTGTTGTAAAAAGCAAAGGAGGCACGCGAAGTGGCTGGGATGCAAAACCGCTCCATTACAGGTTGCGCACAATGATGACCGGTTCGGATAGCAATTCCGTCTTCATCCAATATTGTTCCAATATCATGAGGATGGACTCCCTCAATCACAAAAGAAAGAACGGAAGCTTTGTTCTCGGCTTCACCTATCACTTTTACCTGAGGTATTTTTTTTATTTCCTGAGTTGCATAGCTAAGCAATTCATCCTCCCAGGCAGCAATTTTCTCTACGCCAATTTCATCGACATACTTCAGTGCTCTCGCCAAGCCTATTACCTGAGATATACCCGGTGTTCCGGCTTCAAATTTATAGGGTAATTGATTGTAAATGACTTCATCAAAAGATACGCTTAGAATCATATCTCCCCCACCACGGTAAGGCGGCATTTCTTCTAGCAGACTTTTTTTACCATACAATACGCCACAGCCGGTTGGTCCGTACACTTTATGCGCCGAAAATGCGAAAAAGTCCACATCCAAGTCCTGAACATCAATGCGTACATGCGGCATAGCTTGTGCGCCATCAACAACTACTACAGCTCCTTTTTCATGAGCTTTCGCAATCATCTCTTTAACAGGATTAATGGTACCTAAAGCATTAGATACCATCACTACCCCGAGTATTGCCGTTTTTTCGGACAAGAGCTCTTCGAAAGCTTCTAAATCAAGCTCTCCTTTGTCTGTAATTGGGATAACTTTTAGTACAGCGCCTGTTTCCTCACACAGCATTTTCCAGGGAACAATATTAGCGTGGTGCTCCATATTGGTGATGAGAATTTCATCACCTTCTTTAATATTTGTACGCCCATACGATTGCGCCACAAGATTAATAGAATCCGTAGCGCCGGAAGTAAATATCACTTCTTTTGTGCTACTGGCGTTGATGTAAGCACGGATATATTCCCGTGCTCCTTCGTATTCATCAGTAGCCTGCTGACTTAAGGCGTGAACCCCTCTGTGTACATTAGAATGATAGCTTCCATGATATTCAGCATAGGAATCAATCACTTGCTGAGGCATCTGCGAGGAAGCCGCATTATCAAGATACACCAAGGGCTTACCGTGAACTTCCCTGCTTAATACAGGGAAGTCCTTACGGTATAAATGAGGATTAAACGTTGTTTCAGGAGTAAGTGTCCCGTTCACAGATTTTGAACTCATACAGTAGTTTCTACAGAGTTATTTCTGGTAGTGAATTTTTCAACTTCTTTGCTCAAACGCTCTTGGATTGAAGAAACAGGAATGGATTCAATCACATCGAGAGCAAAGCCATAGGTCAAAATTTCTTTTGCTTTAGCTTCACTTACTCCCCTGCTCTTCAGATAAAACATTTGCTCTTCATCTAACTGACCAACGGTAGCACCGTGGGAGCAAGACACATCATCAGCAAAAATTTCAAGCTGAGGTTTGGTATTTACAGAGCCTTTTTCAGATAGTTGAAGGTTTCTGTTTTCCTGGAAGGCATCTGTTTTTTGAGCATCTTTACGCACAAATATCTTTCCGTTAAATACGGAGCTTCCTTCTTCATCAACGATACATTTGTGCAATTGATGGCTTGTGCAATTTGGCATGGTGTGATCCATGATACTATGCGTATCAGAAATCTGATCGCCGTTGACCATAACTATACCATCAAGTGTAACGTGCGTATTCTCATCTTTGAGAACCGCCATGATATCGCTTCTGGATATCTTTGATCCCAAATGCACTGAGTATGAGTGATATTCACTATTTCGTTGAATACTCGCTGCAATTCGGCTGATATGGTAAGCCTTCTTACTCTCACGCTGCAATTTGATATGCGTGAAATGAGCATTTTCATCAAGAGCGGTTTCTGCAACAGAAGCAGCCAGATAGGTATTATTGCCCAATCCAATATGATCTTCAATGAGAGTCATTTCAGCAAAACGCTCACCAATCAGCAAAACACGAGGTGCTGTTGCAAATTCTTCCTGAGTATCCGTATTCACAAATAATACGTGTACAGGATTTTCAACTTTGGTGTCTTTTGGCACATAAATAAATGCAGCGTCTTCGAAAGCAGCAGTATTAAATGGGATGAATACGTCATCTTCCCATACGGCGTGCTTATTCAGATTTGCAGCGATGATTTCACCATGAGATTCTAGATAATCAGGAAGATTACCCACAATCACGCCTTCTGGTAAATCAGCAACGCTTGACAAGTCAGAAATAAATTTGCCATTTACGAAAACCAGACGAGCGTCTTTTGCTTCTTCAAAAGCCAAGGCTGATAGATCCACAGAAGACAAATCAGGCGCACTGGCAGGTACGAAATTGTGCTTTTTTAGTGGTCTGAGATTCACATACTTCCATTCTTCATGCTTAGGCGTAGGAAGTTCCTGTGCTTCTAATTCTTTTCGTGCTTCTGAGCGCAATTCCGCGAGTAACCCGTCTGCTGAAACAGGTTGGTACCCGGAGAGAATACCGCTCAGGAAGGTTTGTTCTTTGGTTACTTCGGTCATGCTTAAGCTCCGTTTACGTTCAATTCCGGCTTCAACCAGTCGTATCCTTTTTCTTCCAACTCAAGTGCAAGAGATTTATCACCTGATTTGAGGATTTTTCCACCCATCATTACGTGGACAAAATCCGGCTGGATATAATTTAAGATTCTCTGATAGTGAGTAACCAAAAGAACGCCTTTTTCAGGGGTATGTAATTGGTTAATTCCTTCAGACACGATACGTAATGCGTCGATATCAAGACCTGAGTCTGTTTCGTCGAGAAGAGCAAGTTTAGGACTCAAAACTGCCATTTGAAGGATTTCGTTTCGCTTTTTCTCGCCACCTGAGAATCCGTCATTTACGCTTCTATCTAGTAAATCACGGTTCATTTCTACGATGCCGAGCTTCTCTTCTACGAAATCTTCAAATTCGATGGGATCGAGTTCTTCTTCGCCACGTGCTTTGCGTACGGCATTTAAGCCCTCACGCATTAACATTGAATTTGAAACTCCCGGTACTTCCACAGGATATTGAAATGCAAGGAATACGCCTAACAGTGCTCTTTCATCAGGATCTAGTTCGAGGATATCTTCGCCATCCAACAGAACTTCTCCTCCGGTAACTTCATAGGCCGGGTGACCTGCAATCACTTTGGTTAGCGTACTTTTTCCACTACCGTTTGGTCCCATAATGGCGTGAATTTCACCGGGATTAATGGTCAGGCTGATGCCTTTTAAAATTTCTGTGCCTTCCACTTCAGCACGTAAGTCTTTGATTTCTAACATGAATTTTTAAAGATTAATTGTTTTCG
>SKIC01000082.1 GCA_007116685.1 Balneolales bacterium | reverse complement strand
ATAAGTGAATACCTTGAGTTCTTTGCCCACTGTGGGTAAACGCTCAAAAGTTTGTAGAGAAATTCCTGCTTTGTACCCCACTCCCCGAACTTCAAGAACGATGAAATTGGTCTGCTTTTCGGCTAATACTCCTTTTAGATAGGCAATCATATATTATCGAACCCTGTCTTCATTATTTCTGATGTATTCTTCCCACGATGACACCTTATTGTTCTGATGCATTTTCTTTGCAGTAGGTGATGACCTATTCCCTAAACCACTATTCTTCATCAGATGGCACCAGGCAACGGCCAAAGCATCAGTGGCATCATTTGGGATTTTTTTGTCGTCAAAGTTTAAAACTCTTTGAAGCATAAAAGAAACCTGCTCTTTCGCAGCATTTCCATTACCCGTTATCGATTTTTTTACAGCTTTGGGATAGTACTCAATAACAGGAATCCCATGCGACATACCTGCTAAAATTATGGCGGCCTGAGCCCTACCAAGTTTTAACATAGCAAGGGGATCTTTTCCATAGACCGGCGTTTCCACAGCACAACTGTCCGGCTTGTACGCAGAAATGATACTGTTCATATTATCAAACAGTTCATGTAAACGCTGGCTGTGCTCTTGCTTTGTGTCCAATCGAATTACATCACATGCCAAAACACTATGATGTGACCCCTCGGCTTTTAATACAGCATATCCTGTAGTACGTGAACCGGGATCAACACCTAGTATTATACCATTCATAACGGATTATGCGCCCCTAAATCCGCCTTTTTGCCCACCGGTTTTCGATAAAAGTCGGATATCTGTAATTCGAATGGATTGATCAGCAGATTTGCACATGTCGTAAATGGCAAGACAACTCGTAGAAACGGCTGTCATGGCTTCCATTTCCACACTAATCAGCCCATTCGTCTTGGTAAATGCCTGAACGGTTATTTCATAATCATCGTCGTTCAAACCGAATTCAATACTTATCTCAGAAATGGTGTTCGGGCGACAAAAAGCGAATAAATCGCTGGTTTTTTTTGCTCCAAATAAGCCGGTCACTTCTGCAATGGTCAGAACATCACCTTTTTTGATCTTCTTATCTTTGATGAGAGCATAACTCTCTTCTGACAAAATCACTTTGCCTACGGCAAGTGCGCTTCTGCCATCACTCTTAACCGAGGTGGCAGATTCACTGGTGTAAACTTCAGGGGTTGAAAAATCAGTCATTAAATTATTCGCCTTCCTTGTTTTCGGCTTGATTCAAAGCCACAAGATCATGGATTAACTGTTCGCTGATGCCGGTTGTTGAAAAACCACCATCATGAAAAAGGTTTTGCATAGTAACCATACGAGTTAAATCAGAGAATAAGCTCACGCAATAATCTGCGCAGTCATCAGCAGTTGGATTGCCGAGTGGTGCAAGTTTTTCAGCAAAATCATACATACTGTCAAAACCTTTAATACCGGTACCTGCAGAGGTCTTGGTTGGTCCCTGAGACACAGTATTTACGCGGATTCCCTTCTCTCCCAGACGGCTACCGAAGTTACGAGCGATACTCTCAAGCAATGCTTTGGCATCGTTCATATCGGAGTATTTTGAAAAAATTCTTTGGGCGCCTATATAGGATAGTGCAACAACGCTGCCACCATCATTAATAATGTCATGTTTTTGTGTGGCGTAATGAAGAACCTTATGCAATGAAATGGCAGAAATATCGAGACTTTGCTCAAACCACTTATAGTTTAATTCTGTATAAGGCTTCTTCTTGCGAATATTTGGAGACATACCAACGGCATGAAGAATAAAATCGATCTTGCCGAATTTTTCTTTCAACTGTGTGATAAGTTCGTCAACGGCTTCTTCGCTGGAAACATCACAAGGTATGATTGGAGCACCTGTTTCTTCGGAAAGTGCATTCAGTGTACCAAGACGGAGTGCTATAGGTGCGTTTGAAAGAACAAATTCTGCTCCTTCTCTGTGGCACGCTACCGCTACTCTCCATGCGATGCTTCGATCATCCAGTGCTCCGAAAATAATTCCCTTTTTACCTTTTAGAAGGCCATAACCTTGAGTTGACATACGTAAAATCAGATTGTAATTAATAATGATGTGATCAGAGAAAGGATACACATACTTTCATTTATATTCTACAAGAGTTGTTGAATTGCTATTTATCTGTTTTTAACGGCTCTTTTACTCCCATTAAAAAAGAATGAATTCTTCAGGAAGTATTGATTTGATAAAACTTCATATTATTCATATTTTATCAGACTTTGCAATCTGCCAAAGATACAAGCATGTTTGACGATTTATCCACAAAATTAGAATCTGCATTTAAGAGTATTTCCGGCCAGTCTAAAATAAGCGATGTCAATATCGCCCAGACTGTTCGTGAGATTCGTCGTGCCCTTTTGGATGCCGACGTAAACTACGACGTTGCTCGTGAGTTTACCGGTAAGATCAAAGAGGAAGCTATGGGTTCGGGTGTACTCACCAGTGTATCCCCCGGCCAGCAGTTTACCAAAGTCGTCTATGATAATTTGGTAGAGATGCTTGGTAAGGAGCGAGTAGACATTACATTTGCTCAAACCCCACCGACAGTAATCCTTATTGCAGGCCTCCAGGGTTCAGGTAAAACTACCTTTACCGGCAAGTTGGCTAAATATCTCAAAAGTCAGGGCAAAAGCCCGATGTTAGCAGCTGCTGACGTATATCGTCCGGCTGCGGTTGAACAGTTAAAAACGCTTGCTGAGCAAGTGGACGTTCCTGTTTATTCTATCGAAGAAAAAGATGCCAGAAAAGTTGCTAAAGAAGCGTTACAAGCGGCCAAGCAACAAGCCTGCGACACTCTTATTATAGATACTGCCGGTCGTTTGCATGTTGATGAAACGATGATGAATGAGGTTTCAGACATCAAAAACATCGTTAATCCGCATGAGATTCTGTTTGTGGTTGATTCCATGACCGGGCAGGATGCTGTAAATACAGCAAAAGAATTTAACGAACGCATCAATTTTGATGGCGTAGTTTTAACAAAACTCGATGGCGACACCCGAGGAGGTGCAGCACTGTCAATTAAGACGGTTGTTGATAAACCCATCAAGTTTGTAAGTACAGGTGAAAAATTAGATACACTTTCACCGTTTTTTCCTGATCGTATGGCACAACGAATCCTTGGGATGGGAGACGTTGTATCTCTGGTAGAAAAAGCCCAGGAGCAATACGACGAAAAGGAAGCAAAAAAGCTGCAATCGCAAATTACATCCGATTCCTTCAATTTGGAGGATTTTTATGCGCAATTACAGCAAATCAAGAAAATGGGTTCCATGAAGGATCTCATGGGAATGCTTCCGGGCATGAACAAATCACTCAAGGATGTTGATATTGATGATAATGCTCTCAAACCAATTGAGGCCATCATCAATGCAATGACACCGGAAGAGCGAAAAAATCCCAACCTCTTGAATGGTAGCAGGCGAAAAAGAATTGCCAAAGGTTCCGGAACATCCGTTCGTGATGTAAACGACCTCATTAAGCAGTTTTCTCAAATGAAAAAGATGATGAAGACAATGTCTAAAATGGGTAAAATGGGCCGCGCCATGCAGGGATTAAAACAATTACCAATTTTTGGAAGATAACGTAACAAGATCTATTAGGAGATAAACCTTGGTAAGACTAAGACTTCAACGACACGGACGAAAAAGGCTACCTTATTATCATATCGTAGCTGCTGATGTTCGTAAACCTCGTGATGGACGAATCATTGAGACTATCGGGAAATTTAACCCCATGGTTGATAATGATGAGCGCCTCACATTAGATATCGATAAGGCTGTTTACTGGTTAAAAACCGGTGCGCAACCTTCTGATACTGTACGCTCATTACTCAAAGGCGAAGGCGTTTTTTATCGTTTGCACCTTGAGCGCTGGGGAAAAAGTGCTGACGAAATCGAAGAATCTGTAACTGCCTGGAAAGAAGGCAAAAAGGATTCCGGTAAAAAGGCGCTTACCAGAAATGAGAAAATGAAAGCACAGCTAAAAGCGGAAGAAGAAGCCGTTAAAAAGGCTGAAGAAGAAGCAGCTAAAGCAGCAGAAGAAGCTGCAAAACAAGCTGAAGCTGACGCAAAAGCTGCTGAAGAAGCTGCTGCTGCCGAAACTAAAGAAGAAGCTGCCACTGAAGAAGCTGCTACCGCTGAAGAAACAGCCGAAGCTGCTGAAGAAACCAAAGCTGAAGAGGCTGCAGAAGAAGCACCTGCAGAAGAAACTCCGGCTGAAGGCGAAGAAGAAAAAAAGTAGTCTGATTCAGGCCCCGCATGTTTGACGGATATATTCAAATTGGAAACATCGTCAAAGTGCATGGGCTAAAAGGTGAACTTATTTTAGAGTCTCCTTTTGATGAATTGCCAGACTCCATTTCTCTGATTTATGCAGGGAAAGAAGGCAGACAACTTTCGCCTTATCGCTTAGAAACTTTACAAAGCCGACCTAAAAGTGGTCGGAACTTGTTCTTTCTCAAACTTGAAAATGTGGACACCCGCTCTGATGCAGAAACACTGATAAGAAGTGACGTCTACTGTGCGGAAAATGATATTCCTGAACACTCTCCTTTGTGGGAAGAAGATTTAGATATCATTGGATGGCAGATTACAGACAACGATAATCATTTTGGAGAGGTAGTTGATGTTTTTGAAACACCAGCACACTTCATAATTGAAATCAATCACAAATCCGGCTCCGTTCTTGTGCCATGGGTTGAAGAATACATCACAGAATTAGATGAAGAAAATCATACTGTGATAGCTCAAAATCTGGACAGATTTTTATGATGCATATAGATATCATATCCGCTGTTCCTGATTTATTGTATAGCCCATTATCGCACAGCATTGTTCAAAAAGCCAAGGATAAAAATCTCGTCAGCATCGATATTCACGATTTGCGAGATTATTCAGTCGACAAGCATAAGAAAATTGATGATTACGCATATGGCGGGGAAGCCGGCATGGTACTTACACCTCAACCTTTATTTGATTGTGTAAAATACTTGCAACAAAAACGCACTTATGATGCCATTATCTTCCCTACTCCCGATGCACCTGTATTCACTCAAAAAGATGCCAATACGCTGTCTCTTTCAAATAATATCCTGTTTATTTGTGGTCATTACAAAGGAATAGACCAAAGAGTCAGAGATTCTTTAGTAACTCATGAGTGGAGTATCGGGGATTATGTTTTGTCAGGCGGAGAACTTCCGGCACTTGTTATTTCTGATGCGATTATACGCTTAATCCCCGGCGTACTGGGAGATGCAACAAGTGCACTTGATGATTCTCATCAGGATGGATTACTTTCAGCACCTGTTTATACAAGACCCGCAGTTTATGATGGGCTTGAAGTACCAGAGGTTTTAAGATCCGGTGACCACAAAAAAGTTTCTGAATGGAGAAGCCGACAGTCTGAAGAAAAAACCAGACGAATTCGGTCAGATTTATACAAAAACGTTTTCAAAGAACACTAATCCTTAACGGATAACAACGATGGATAAACTTAAATTAGTAGAACAAACACAAGTTCGCGATGACTTGCCTGAATTCAGTGCAGGTGATACCGTAAATATTTACTACCGTGTACGCGAAGGTGAAAAAGAGCGTATTCAGCAGTACGAAGGCGTAGTTATTGCGCGTAAAGGTTCTGGATCAAACCAAACTTTTACTGTTCGCAAAATCTCTAACAACGTTGGTGTTGAGCGTATCTTTCCTCTTTACTCACCATTTATTGCGAAAATGGAAGTAAAGAAAAGAGGCCGTGTACGCCGTGCAAAAATCTTCTATCTGCGCGGACTTCGTGGTAAAGCTGCAAGAATCAGAGAAAAGGCTACAAATCGTCCTTCCAAGTAGGCGATTCTATTCTCTCTAAATCTTGTTACAAATATCTCAGGAGCTGTTACTCGTTAACAGCTCCTTTTTTTGTTTGTTGCAAAAACTATCTGATAATCACTACGCGCCCAACACCTCTGCGATCTCCATCAATCTCGTTGGCGATTATAAGGTAAACTCCGGTTGGGACTTTATTTCCATTTCCATCCCTGACATCCCACTCTACTCTACCACCTCTGGTTTCCAATCTTCTTATTAGGCGCCCATCTGCGCCAACAATACTTACCCTTGTTTGCGCACTTAATTGGTCAATAATAATATTCCCAGACTCCCTGCTGTAAGAATATGGATTGGGATAGATAAACAGAGAAGACATTTCAGGATTTGCAGAACGTGCAATACTCGTATAAGAAACCAAGCCAAGGGCAGTAGCGATGAAGACCATGCCATTATCTTCATTTATTGCGAGTGACTGAATATCATCCGATAAAAGCGGGCTGTTTGCTTCGGTGAATTGTTTCACAACGCGATATCTCCCTCCGTCTTCTTCGATAACCCAAACACCGCTACCTCTGGTACCCACCCATTTTCTATTTGCACCATCAACAACAATACTGGTCACATAAGCATCTCGAAGTAAAAATCCACCTGCTGAAGGATCAGCATTGATTAAAAATGCAGCTTGTCTTTCCTGGTTTGACCCGTCAATGATACGGTCAGGAAACGCAAAACGCGCAATTCCTCTATCCGTTCCAATCCAAATTTCACCTCGCTTATCCTGAACAATCGCATTAATACGGTCGTTAGGCAAACTGCCACTCCCTGATCCTGTTGTTAGAACTACCCCTTCTTGTGTACCATCTTCAAATGTTCGCAAGACGAGTAATCCCCGCCCAACACGATTTCTGGTAATCAAACCAATCCATTTCACGTTGTTTCGATCTACAAAAATAGTTTCATAGAACTCATTGGGCAAAACATCCTGATGTCTGGGGAAGCTTCTCCATTCGGATTCCTCAGGGTCATAATTATAAAGCGGCATGATATTATTCGTCATGCTGGTGTTCCAAAGCTGGCCATTTCTATCCGTTGCCATACCAACAATAACAGCGTATCCGGATTGATTGGATTCCCCTCTCAACGGCGAATTTGAGGAATTGTAGATTTGAATTTCACCCGTTTCTCTATCAAATACTGCGACACCACGTCCCCATGAGCCAAAGAAATCGAACCGGCCACTGGATGTAGTTCTAAACACTCCTCTAAATCTTGGCTGAACGAAATCAGGTCTCGTATCTATATTATAGTTTTCCCAGCCCTCATTCGTCAAACGATAAAATCCGGTCGAGCTTAACTGCGATGAGACACGCTCGGGAATATCACTGGAAGCTGCTACTAAAACACCGTCTGAAAATTTTAAATCTGCAAATAGATTCAAATACGGTCCGTCAGGTAACAGAAAAGAAACAGAACTACCGTAAAGCCCAAGGCCTGATAAAAACGAACCAAAAACCAATTGACCAGAAGCAGTTTGTTCTAAAATAGTGGTAACTAAATCTCCGGTATTTATAAATTCAGCAGCCTCATTAGTATCATCTATTCTGATTAGCGAATCAGAATGGGCTACCCATAATTGTGATCCGTCAACTACTTCAAGAGCAGTCATATTTCCAGTTGGCAAGTTATTAATACTCTGCCAGTTGTTATTGTAATCGCCTGATGGTGCAAAACGAATATCTTCGTTATTTCTGACGTAAGTGAAGCCATCCAAAATTCTAATCTGACGCGGTTCAGTGAGCGAAAACCCTTGATCATCGGTTATGTTATTCCAGTTTTCAGGTAAGTTCAGATCATCATTCAAGTCACCTACAGCAAGTCCGCTTGCCGTTGATAGATACATCCTATCATCTGTCAAATAAATATCAAAAACACGAATCCCCTGAGCAAAACTTCCGAGATTGAAGTAACTATCTAATGTGAGCCCTCTATCCATATCAAAAATTACGACTCCAAAATCAGTAGCGATATACAGTGCATTGCCTATTATCTGAAATGCGTTGATTCCACGAATAGAAAATCGGTCAGCCCGGCGAATATCCGTAAAAGTTTGAAATCTTCTACTATCTATATTTAGGGATTGAAGCGTACCATCATCATAACCCAGCCAAAGGGAGTGATCTTGCTTATTATAGATAATTTGGCGTGGATTCGGACGGTATAATCCGTCTAAAGGTGTAATAATCTCTTTGATTTCATCCCCTTCAACTACAAAAATACCACCCTGTGTTGCTACCCAAATATTCCCGTCCTGATCGGTAGTTAATCCGGCAACTTCAGATTGAGACAGGTACGCTTGCCAATCGCCGGCAATTGGTATTCCATTTGCAGAAATCTGTCCATAAGAAAACTGGGGAAAGAAAAGACTAAGTACTAAAAGACTTAAACCGATTAAAAAAATACGCATTGTGAGAAATGGTGATTAATATGTTTTAAATGCGTAGCCGTTGATTCAGATTATTTCTGTTCTGTTATGGTTTAAGTGCTCATAATACTGATAAAGAACACTCAATTTCAACAAATTGAAGATTTATAAAACAATTTGTGACTCCTTTATGATTCTAGGTTTTTCAAATCCATGCTCGGAAGTTGCTAAAGAGTACTAAGGTTGTAATGGATTTAAAGATGATGTATTCCTAAAAAATATAAATCCATCGTATCTCAAACCGATTAAGCTTGGCACATAATTATTTTGAGCATCTGATTCTGGCTGATACGCCACCCCAACGGCACGATTACCAAAAGGTTGGTTTCTCAATATTGTTGGTGCATTTTCTAATGGAATAAATACATCTGAATCTAATTGATGGTAAAGAATATGCTCCCAACTACCAGGTATGGCATTGGGTAAGCTCATATCTTCCATATCAGCGCCCCAGCTTCCTCCGGCTAGCAAAGTACCTTTATATGTTCCAAAGCCCAGTAGAAATACATTATCTGAACCAAGCCGCTCTCTGGCAAGTTGACCTATATTCACCATAGCTGCCTGGCGCATTCCAGTAGCTCTGGCATCTCCAATATGGGTATTATGAGCCCAAACCACTCCTTTTGAATCACTACCGTAGCGATTCAATAAAACTTCGGCCGTTCTCATAAAATGTTCCGCGCGAATATTCCATGAATCTGGTCCCTGGCTTAGATTTGAGCGAAGGTTCTGCTCGGCATACACCACGAGTTTTGCATTAAACCAAAGGTTAAACCACTGCTCTTCTGAAAGATTATCGCCCGGCTCCAAAGAACGTACTCGCTCCAGTACAGCTTCCATCGCATCTCCGCAATGAGCATCATGAGCAATTACCGCTTGCAGATAACTACGTCTGTCTGAATATCTATTTAGACAATGATATTCGGAAGAAGCCCAGGAATAGAGTTCGCTATCGAAATTATTCAATTTCTCCAGGACTACTTCCATGGATAGAGCTTTGTTTTGTAAATCGACTCCATAAAACCCTACTCGCTCATTCATAGGCCTGTCCGAATTATATTCCCTTAGCCACTCTACTAAAGCTTCCGTCT
>SKIC01000310.1 GCA_007116685.1 Balneolales bacterium | reverse complement strand
TAAGAAACCTCCCATTTCGCTGCTACAGCCGTTTCATCGGCTATAAAACCGTGCATTACACTTTCTAAGGATAATTCCGGCACCTCAGTAGTGGGATAAAAATGTCGCCGATCTTCAATTACCGTACCTGTTGTTCCTGAAACTCGCAGTGCAAACGTGTGGAATTCATCGGAAAAGTTGTCGAAGAAACTTTTGGGAAATCGTCCCAATTCGCCTCTTAGAATATTGCTTTCTCCCACTGCCAAGTCCTGAAAAGTCAACGGTTCGCGTAAGCCATTGGCTATGGCGATTTCGTAAGATTCCAGATTGGGATGATAAGCTGATCCATACACCGCAATCTCAGCATTCTGAATCACAAGCGAATCAATTTTGGCATAGACTGATTCTTGAATTTGAAGTACTCTATACGCATTTACACGGCCGGCTCCTGTGAACTGATCCCATCCATCTAGCATGACATTATCGGCAGAAATTTGAAGCCTTGATCTGACTTCTTTAGGACTTAAATGCGGATATTCACCTAAAAGCAAAGCAGCCACTCCACTCACCATCGCAGAAGAAGCCGAGGAACCATTTACAGAACGATATCCTGCGTTGGTTTGGCCGGGTGTGAAATTGGTAGTATAGATTTCTGAGCCGGGAGCAGCTAATGCCACATGCGGCCCATAAGATGCTACAGATGCTATTCTGTCGTTTTTTCCCGTCCATGAAACTGCAATCACTTCGGGATACGCGGCAGGAAACCTCCTATTTGGTCCCCCGATATTCCCTGCGCTACTGATAAGCACCACCCCTTTATCGTAGGCGTATTGCAATGCCAGTCTTTCAACTCTGGATTCGTCAGCAAAGCCATAAGACATATTTATGATACGAGCTCCGTTATCAGCAGCATAAAGCACCGCCTGAATCACATTGAATAAAGAACCCCTTCCATCCTCTCCAAAAGCAACCAGTGGCATGATTTTAGCGTTTTGAGCTATCCCAACTATTCCCTTTTCATTATTGGATTCCGCAGCCATAATTCCGGTCATTGCGGTTCCATGCCCCTGTAAGTCCTGAGTCTGATTATTATTCCTAATAAAATTCCAGCCACTGAAATCATCCCAAAAGCCATTAGAATCATCCATTGCATTTTCATTATAATAAATTTGATTGCTCAAATCTTCATGAAAAAAATCTATTCCAGTATCAATCAAAGCAATTACAACTTCTTCATTCCGCGATGCTTTTCTATGCGCCTTATCTAGATTTATGACAGGCAAATACCATTGTGAATCTACTAAAGCGTCATTCCATTTGTCTAAATCCAGACTAAGAATTCGATTGGGCTCAGCAATGATGGCACCGGTTTGCCTCTCAATTAAACCAAAATCCGGACTTTGGCTACCTCTCCATTGATAAAGAGCGATGGTCTTTTGATTTGAAATTTGGACTTCCCTCGAGCTTATTCTTTCTAATTGGATGTGCGACTGAGACCTTGCGTCCAGAAAATTGAATTCTGACTGTGCCAATTCCTGATTATCAAATACTAGAATAATCTCATTACTTCGGTCTGAGTTTAGATTCAATTCAATTTCTACCTGCTGCTGTGGAACAGCAGTTGCCAAAGCAAATAATAGAAAAATGAGCCACACTTTAAATCACGGTATCTTTGCGTTCGGAGTCTAAAGTCTCAGGATAATCAGTGGTATAGTGTAATCCTCTGCTCTCTTTTCGCTTCATTGCGGATTTTATGATGATATACGCAACACCAATCAAATTACGCAATTCGCAAAGAGGCACACTCACTCGGGTTCTGGTATAGAATTCCTCAGTTTCTTCATAGAGCAATTTTGTACGTCGAAACGCTCTTTCAAGACGCAAATCACTTCGTACAATTCCAACATAATCCCACATAATCTGCTGAAGTTCTTTTTTGTTGTGTGAGATTAAAATCCACTCATCATTATTTACCGTACCGGAATCATCCCAATCAGGTACTTCCAGATTAATTTCCGTGTTTTTGGCGTATTCTACTGCTTTTTCTGCTGCCCGACCAGAAAAAACCAATGCTTCAAGCAAACTATTTGAAGCCAGGCGATTTGCTCCGTGAACTCTGGTATGCGTCACCTCTCCACAAGCAAACAGACCATTTATACTCGTTCTTCCATGAACATCTGTGACCACTCCACCACACATATAATGAGCCGCAGGTACAACAGGAATGGGTTCTTGGGTGATATCAATTCCGTAGGAGCTACAGGTGTGGTAAATATTTGGAAAGTGCTCCAGAATCACATTTTTGTCGATATGAGTTACATCGAGAAAAACGCATTCCTCGCCTGATTTCTTTAATTGATCATCAATAGCACGGGCAACAATATCTCGTGGTGCTAGGTCTTTTCTATCATCATAAGAAGCCATAAAAGCCTCTCCCTTGCTGTTGCGGAGAATACCACCTTTGCCACGCACTGCCTCTGAAATCAAGAAGGAATCTGCTCCGGGAGCGTACAATGATGTGGGATGAAATTGAATAAATTCCATGTTTGATACCCGAACTTTCGCACGATAGGCCATTGCGATTCCGTCGCCGGTTGCAATTTCAGGATTCGTGGTGTGCAAATAAACCTGGCAGGCACCTCCGGTAGCAAGTAAGGTAGTTTTTGCCAAGATTTTATCGACATTATAGCGCTGCGTATCTAAAACGTATACTCCAAAACAGTGAGTATTGGTATCATATCGGGTTACTTTCTGCCCTAAATGATGCTCAGTAATAAACTCCATTGCAAAGTGATGCTCCAAAATCGTAATTCTGGGATGCGCTTCAGCTGCTTGCAAAAGCGTTCTTTCAATTTCTTTACCGGTTGTATCGGCAGCATGAACTATCCGTTCGTGGGAATGGCCTCCCTCTTTGCCTAAATCCAACCTTCCATTATAACTGGTAAATCGGGCACCAAGCTGTAATAACTCTTGAATTACAGCAGGTCCTTCTTCAACAACCATCCTTACGACATCCTCATGACACAAACCGGCTCCTGCAATGAGCGTATCCTGTATGTGCTTCTCAAAAGAATCGTTTTCATCAACTACGGATGCAATACCACCCTGAGCGTAATTCGTGTTCGATTCTGCTCTGTTTTTTTTGGTGATGCTACATACCGAGCCATGATCTGCGACTTTTAGAGCATAGGATAAACCCGCGGCACCGCTTCCAAGAATCAGATAATCGTATTGATGTTGCATATTATTCTGCTTCTGATAAAAGATATGCTTTTACGAATTCATCTAATTCTCCATCCATGATGGCATCAACATTAGAAGTTTCGTAATTGGTGCGATGATCTTTTATCATGTTGTAAGGATGAAAAACGTAAGAACGTATTTGAGAGCCCCATTCATTCGCCAATTTTGTACCATGGAGTTTATCTTTGGCGGCATCACGGATTCGTTTTTCCAATTCATATACCCGCGATTTTAGGAGTACCATCGCTTTTTCACGGTTCTGCAACTGTGAACGCTCCTGCTGACATTCTGCAACTACCCGCTCCGAGGTTCCATCTGAAAGTTGTCCGGTCCAAATCAGTCTTACTCCGGTTTCAACTTTGTTGACATTCTGTCCTCCTTTTCCCCCGGCATGGAATCGTTGCATTTCGATATCATCTGCATTCAAATCCACTTCAATAGAATCATCAATTACCGGGGTAATAAATACCGAACAAAATGATGTATGTCTGCGAGCGTTGCTGTCAAATGGTGAAATACGCACCAAACGATGGACACCGTTTTCGGCCTTCAGATTTCCGTAGGCAAAATTTCCTTTTACCTCTATCGTGGCGCTTTTTATTCCGGCAACATCGCCATGTTGGTACTCTAATGTTGATGCTTCAAAGCCTTTTTGCTCGCAGTATCGAACATACATTCGATAAAGCATTTGAGCCCAATCCTGACTTTCTGTTCCGCCAGCTCCCGGATTTATGGTAATCACAGCATCTCTGTGATCATCTTCTCCACTGAGCATATTCTTGAACTCCAAGTCCTCAAGACTGGATTTCAAAAGTTCGGCTTCTTTATTCAAATCCTCCTGAACATCGTCTCCCTCATTGATTATTTCTCTAAAGAGTAAAATATTCTGCCGATGTTCATCTAAATCTTCCCAACTCTTTACCCATTCTTTCTCGAAGTTCAGTTCTTTCATCAGAACTTGTGCAGCATCAGGGTCATTCCAGAATTCAGGTGCAGCCGCCTGAAATTCGAGTTCTTTGATTCGTTCTACTTTTTTATCGTAGTCAAAGATACCTCCTGAGCGCATCCACACGCTCAAACATTTCATTTACAAATTCTACAGAAAATGTTCTTTCAGTAGGTTGAGAAGAATTCATAGCAAGAAGATTAAATTAGTCAAGATCAGTTTTTAGACAGATAATTTTCTGTAAATAACATAAACATTATAAGAAAACCATGCGGCCAGGTTATAAAAAATAACCGGTAGGCTGAGAGATATGATTATTATTGCATAATCCGGAAAATCAACAAGAATACGGGATGATAAGTCCAGCATTTTCCCCACGGGTTCGGTAGCAGTGAAGTAAGTATGAGCTACCTCAGCAGCACTTAATAAAAATCCGATAGTAGTTGAAATTAGCACAGGTCTCAAAGTAAAAACATAACCGGCTAAAAGAGCAACTAAAACAACTCCGTATATCCATCCGAACAGATAATGAAAAAGAATGATGGCTAATATGAGATAGATAGACTTAATCATCGGCCACTGGTTCGGAATTGAATGTTTGATCTAACTTGACCCGGCTCAAGTGGTCTAAATTGTCTGGCTCGGTAAGTACCATTTAGCCAATCTGCCGTTCTGATAGCATAAAACGAACTAAATGGATTTTCATTAATTGCACCAAGATGATTTACTCTGACTGCTGAATCAGAACTACCAAAATCTATTACTACTCGCATTACCGATCCGCTAGTCGCATTTCTACTCATTGATTGCGTAATAGATGTATTAAAACCGGGTCTTGACCACGTTGATTGATTCAGCACACCGAATACACTTGCATCGCTCACATGAGAAACACGCATTCGGTTAATACTTCCCCAATTCCAATTAGTTTGAGTACCATGTTCAATTAAAGTAATTTCGTAAGCATCCTGCAAACTTCTGAGAATAATATCTGATGCATTCTCCTGAAGTGGTGTACTCGGATTATCAAAAAAGCTATGATTCGGCTCTTGAGTTAAATAGTAATACCAATTCCGATCAGAAGGCATCCGTATATGTGTATCAGACTCATAAGCTTTACTTCTAAATATTCGGATGAAATTATCCATCAGAACAGGAATATCGCTAGCAACATCGGCCTCCATATCCCAGGCAAGAACATTTTGAATTATTCCTCTTAAAGCACTACTTGTGACATCTTGTTCAATTGCCCTTAAATAACTTGTCAAATACGAAAAATCCATGTAAACATCTTGTAAGATGCGTGACATATTTTCTGAATTATGCAGAGTCCTTTGCTGTAGAAGTTGATTGATTCGTTCTTTCTGCCAAGGTTTAGGCCAATTATAACCTAGGTACATTCGATTATCTAACAGAGAAGGATTCTGTGATGAATACACTAGCGTAGCATTTGTTGGATTATTTACGATTGGCAATTCTGATGAGGGTATAAACTCTTCCCAAACTGTTGCAGGATTATTGCCATTATGAACACCTATAGCTGTATTTCTAACTGGATATCGCCCTGCTAACTTGCTGAACATATCCCCATTGCGATCAACAGCACTGACCATGACCAAGGGCCATTGCCAGGTATTCAGTTCATCACGTATTTGACTAGAAGTTGTTGATTCTGCAAGTCGCCATAAATTAGCCGGGTTTATTGGATTTCTTAAAGCATTCCATTGCATGGCAACTGCGTAATTATCCATAAAAATTACCGGACCGTGTCGAGACTTCTTTGAGATATGTCTTACATCAGACCGACCTGCTACAGGAATTTGATGCGAAGTTGTGTTAAATGAAACCCATTCATCATCAAAGCGATATTCATCATGATTAGGAGTGATTTCCAATTGAACAAAATCAGTTTGATCAACGGGAGTTCTGGAGATTGACCATGCTGTATGGCCATTGTAGGCAGCAAGTAAGCCTGGAAATCCGGGTATCGTTATCCCATAAATTGAGCGTTCTGGTAGATGGATATGGACTTCGTAAAATTGAGATGGTATGGTAGCCTGATGGTGAAAATCCCATGCCATAATGGGTTGGTTTCTCTCTGTTCGTCCTGATCCGGCAATGATATGCTGCATCGTAAATTGCCCACTCCTGCCGGCAGGAATTCTATGCCGACTATTACGTTGGTTGTTTAGATGCTCGATAACCGGACTATAATTAATCCCATTTGTAAATAATGATTGTCCTGTTTCACGTCTGAATGATTGAAGCGTGCCATTAAGAAGTACATCACCGGGATAATTCCTCATATA
The DNA here is from genome assembly GCA_007116685.1 of Balneolales bacterium. GTDB lineage: Bacteria > Bacteroidota > Rhodothermia > Balneolales > Natronogracilivirgulaceae > SKIC01. Next base: position 3,042 of record SKIC01000310.1, on the reverse strand, counting down.
TAATTGTTGGAATCTTTCTTCACCGATTTCATTCAATATTTTTTGATGTAAGATTGCTTCGTCAGTATAGGTCAACTGATAGGCGATTAATTGGCTAACTCTAAGACCATCAACCGGTCGCCAATAATTATTTACGAGATTTTGAAGTTTGAACTCAACAGGCTTTAAAGCAGAAAAGTGCTGGTTAATATAAGTATTTACACCACTGGCATAGTTTGCAATAACTTGATAGTCATCTGAAGAAAGGCGTTCTAACTGATCCCAAGCCGTAGAATTCAATCCTAAATCCAGAAATGCTCTATCTGTGTTAATGTAAGCTGAACCGAGCCATTCAGAGACTCTACCTTCGGCAATTCGGGCGTTGAGTCTGGTTTGGAAATATCTGTCGTAAGCAGACAGATAGCCAAGAGCAAAAATGGCATCCTGCATGGATTGAGCAATAATTCTTGGTATTCCATCAGAGCCCCGAACTATTTGAACCTCAGCATCAATTGCACGTGCCTGGAGTACCATATCACGGGGATAATCTGCATTTCGTGCGTTTTGCCAAATCCCGGTTTGCAAAGAAAAATAATTCTGAATACCAGGCACAACATCTCTATTTGCGGGAATTGATACAATAATCAATCCTGCCAAAAGGAATATTCCAGTTACAACTGCTGCGATGAGGTTCTTCAATGCCTGAGTTTTATAAATTTACCTCTTAAATAGACTTGCTAATAATAAACCACCGATAACTCCACCTAAAAAGGCGTATCCAATACCTTTTTCAGGATTAGTTCGTACAAACTTTCTGGCACTTCTATACTCTTGACGTATTTCTCTTTCCAGTCTTTTCTTTTCTACTTGCAATCGCTCATTTAGGCGATCAAGGACTTCGGAATCAAAACTTTGGTCTTGTGTGCTCTTCATAGAGATATTAAATACAATTAGGGTAAAGATGACAATATTAAATATACAGTTTTTTGATTAGGAATTCTTCTCTCATAATTGTGCTTTTAGATAAGTGTGGCATAACTTGATTTTCTAATTAAATGATAAATTCACAATGTCTGATATAATCAACGCAAAAGAACTGCGCTATCTCAAAGAAATCTTGAGAGAGTGTGCCGAATATCAAAGAAAACGTAATTCTGATAATAATTTTAAAGTTTTTGAAAAGGATGATGGTTCGCCTGTTACAGATGTAGATTTGTGGAGTAACGAATTCTTAAATGAGAAGCTATCAGCCAAGTTCCCAGGTATTCCATATATCGGAGAAGAAAACGAAGATCACTCTTATCCACTAAATTCAGAATATATTTGGTTCGTAGATCCTATTGATGGCACAAAGCATTTCATCGAAAAACGTGGACAGTTTTTTATTCTGATTGGATTAGTCCGAAACGGAAAACCCATAGCCGGATTCTATTTAGAGCCAAAATCTGGAACGCTTGTATATACTTTGCCCAATACAGACGTGTTAACTATCAGTTTGTGGAAACCAAATGAGGCTGATAAAAAAATGAACATCAATGTCGAAACACTGCCGAACCATTTGACTATGAAACGAATCCCTGCCGAGCTTAGAAATCAGATTGCATCAAAATCGGGTTTCGAAAGAAGCCGCTACATGGATGATGTTCATGCTGCATTGGCTCCTTTATTTAATAGAAGCAGTGGTTTATTAATGAACCGAAAAACTCATTTTTGGGATATCTGTGCACCTGCCGCAATCATGAATAACATGGGTTTCGATATTCAACTCGTTAAAGACGGACACAATATCTTGATGAATAAGGGTAATCTTTTTTGTGATTTCGTTAGCGTGTTACCAAAAGAATCAGCAAAGAATGTTCTACCTCATGTGCCCTACCTCAATTATCCTAAAGATGCTGATTGATCTTTGTACTGAAGCTCGTATAATTTTCTGTAGATGCCATTATTCAGTTTTAAAAGTTCTTTATGCGATCCAACTTCTCTGATTTCACCTTTGTGCATCACAACTATTTTATCAGCATGCTGAATTGTGGATAATCGGTGAGCAATTACGATATTCGTTCGGCCTTTCATCAATTTTGATAATGCATTAGAAACCAAGTTCTCAGTTTCTGAATCCACATTTGAAGTAGCCTCATCAAGAATCAATACCTGCGGATCAAAAACAAGTGCCCGAACGAAACAAATCAACTGTCTTTGTCCCATAGAAAGTGAACTGCCCCTCTCCTTTAACTTGTAGTCTAGTCCACCCGGTAAGCGGTTCAGAAAACGATCGGCTTCAACCAGTCGAACAGCTTGCTCAACTTTTTCTCTGGTAATATCAGGATTACCAAGTGTGATATTATCATACACAGAACCTGAGAATAAAGCATTATCCTGCAAAACCAGTCCAAATTTATGCCGCAAAGCCGTGATTTTATAATCTCTGATATCTACACCGTCAATGATTATAGCGCCTTCACTGACATCGTAAAAACGAGTGAGTAAATTGATAATGGTAGATTTACCAGCCCCCGTAGCACCAACAATGGCAACAATCTCACCCGGTTTAACATTAAGGTTCAATCCTTTAAGTACATAATCCTCATTAGAATTGTATTTGAACCAAACATCTTTGAATGAGATGTTACCAGGTGCTCCATTAACTGGCACAAATGGTTCTTCTTTTTCTGTGATTTCGTTTTCAGTATCAACTACGGCAAAAATTCTTTCAGATGAGGCTAAGGCTGATTGAAGCGTGTTGAATTTCTCCGAGAGATCTCTAATTGGTAAAAAGAACTGGCGAACGTACTGAATGAAAGCAATCAAAATTCCAAGCGTGATAGTATCAGATAGCGCTTGGGCACCGCCATACCATATCACCAAAGCCATACCAATACTGGATAAAACTTCAACTACCGGCCAAAAGATGGAAAAATAAAAAATCGTTTTAATGTGGGCGTCGGTATGCTGAGTATTGAGTTTGTCAAACTTTTCGGCCTCTTGTTTTTCTTTGCCAAAAAGCTGAACAATGCTCATCCCACCAATATGTTCTTGTATGAATGAATGTAAGCGAGCAATTTG
>SKIC01000150.1 GCA_007116685.1 Balneolales bacterium | reverse complement strand
GATGGGGAAAAACTGGAAAAAGAAATAAAAGAGGTCGCTAAACGCTACAATATCCGGGTCATTGGTCCAAATTGTATTGGTACGATAGATACTCACGCTTCTGTAAATACAACGTTTGTAGTGGGTATGCCGGAACAAGGGGAAATTGGCTTCATATCTCAGTCCGGTGCTATGGTTGCTGCAGTAATTGACTGGGCGCGAGGTGCTGGGGTTGGTTTTTCCAGAATTGTGAGCCTGGGTAACCAAATGGATGTTACTGAAAACGAAATGATTCGCCTAATTGGCTCTGACCGCCAAACCAAAGTTATCACGGCCTATGCAGAAGGTATTTCAGACGGTCCGAAATTTTTAAAGGAAGCATCTCAAATTGCCCGAAAGAAACCTTTCATCATTCTAAAAGGTGGCCAAAGTGCAAAAGGTGCCGAAGCGGTAAGTTCGCATACCGGTGCATTATCCGGTAGCAAAGAAGCATATAGTGCTGCTTTTCGAAAAGCAGGCGTACTCGAAGCGTCAACTATGGAAGAAATGTTCGATTGGGCACGAGCATTAGCCTGGCAGCCCCTCCCAAGTGGGAAACGAGTTGCTGTACTCACCAATGCCGGCGGACCGGCTATTCTAGCCGTAGATGCTCTCGAAAAAGCAGGTCTTGAAATCGCTGAATTATCACAAGAAACCAAAGCCTACCTCAAAGAGCGATTACCGGGAGCGGCCAGTGTAAATAATCCGGTGGATATTTTAGCAGGCTCCGGTCCCGCCACCTACACTTTGGCACTCGAAGCCATGCTTACCGATCCAAATGTAGATTCTGTTATTGTAATTCAAGCACCACAAGATTGGTTTTTACCGGCAAGTTTGGCTGAAGTAGTTGGGGAAACAGCAGGTCTCCATAACAAACCGGTTATTGCATCCATCATGGGCAAAGCATCGGTGGCAGATGCTTTGAATATCCTCCATAAGCGAAAAGTACCTAACGTGGCTTTTCCGGAACGGGCAGCTTCTATCATTTCAGCGATGGTTAGGCGAAAAGCTTGGCTGGACAAATCGGAGAGTTCTGATGACAAAATGGATACAACTCAGGGTAATTCATCCCAACATGTTCATACCCAAAACTGGAAGGCTTTATTGGAAGAATATGGTATTCCATTAGCACCCGAAGTGTTATGTCAAGATGTGGACAAAGCTGTTTTGAAAGCAGAAAACATGGGATATCCGGTAGTTATGAAACTCATCTCTGAAAAGCATAGTCACAAATCCGATATTGGTGGTGTTATCCTGAATATTAATGGGGACGATGAACTTCGGAGAGCCTGGAATGAACTTACTGAAATTGGAGAAACGCTAAGCGAAGGTTATGAGGGTATTTCCGTACAAAAAATGATACGTGGTGGCCAGGAAGTCATAGTAGGTATAAAACGTGATGACCAATTTGGTGCTGCTGTCGTTTTTGGGTCGGGTGGCACGGATGTAGAACTTTATAAAGACGTGGCTACCGCACTGGCGCCTCTCAGTATGGAAGAGGCAACCGATCTCGTCAATGCAACTATCGCTTCAAAGAAACTCGATGGTTGGCGAAACATGAGTGCCCGTGACAAAGATGCTTTACTTCAAACCATAGTGCAAATGGGCAAACTGGCTGTAGAAAATCCCGAAATACAGGAATTGGAAATAAATCCACTGCTCGTGATGGAACAAGGAAAAGGAGTCTGGTCAATCGATATACGAGGGTACACCGACTAACCAGTTCCTCAATAAATTTTCAGAAATGTATGCTATTAAGCAATAACCTCTTCGGAAAAGATAGACTCCAGACGCTCACGTTCCTGTATCACAGAAGCAGCAAGTGAACTCAGGTTTTCATCTCCATAGAGTTTTGATTCTGATATTTCCATGAGATACTCCATACCCTCCAGGAGGTTTTTCTTCATCTTTTCCAGCTTTCGCCAATCCGGTGTCCCCGGCTCAGATAGAATGGTACGCTCGCTGATATAATCCACATACATTCGTAACTCTTTGGCAAACATATGAGGACGTTGTTCTGAAACCAAAGAAGGAATGCGACCATAAATGTGATTAACCATTTCATCCAATCCGTAAGAACGCGTAAACCATGCGATATTTGGACCCGGGCAAACTTCCTGTCTGCCATACGATTCCTTCATCAAGCCTAAGCGAATCAAGGAACTCGTTCCAAGGTTTGTACATAAGCAGGTTTTCTCCAAAACAGCCGCTTTGTGTCTTTCCTTGAGTTTTGCATCAACATCCGAATTTTCAATTTGATTGATTTTCAAAATCTGATATTCCGCAGAAGCTGTACAAATGGGCTCTTCGGTAAACTCGGTATTAGAAACCAAATACGCTTTCGGGCATTTGGAGCCAGGCTTCCCGTTCTTAATTTGATCCTTGGTGAAGCGATCAGAGCCGGAATTACGCACATTGTTAAAAGGCACACCCAAAGGTGACACACCGCTCAGATATAAATCTTTTTCCTCGGCATCAGCCAACAGTTTTGATGTAGTATCATCCACACAGGTAGCTTCAGGAACCAGCAAAAATGGGGTTCCCCATCCTGTACCATCCAAATCATACTCGGATAAAAGACGCTCCTGCTCTCCGGAGGTACCAATTCCGCCCTGCACTGTAATTTTGGGCTGAAGTTCCGCTTCCGGAAGGCTAGGATATTCCCAGCCATTAGCCTCATAATACTTTTGAACCATCGGCTGAAAAGTCTCAATGAGTTGCGCTTTTTTATCTTTGAATTCTTTCAAAATAACAGGGAGTAAAAATCCATCCGTGGCAAAAGCATGTCCGCCACAATTCAATCCTGATTCAATTCTAAACTCAGCAACCTCTAATCCCTTTTTAGCGAGAATCTTGCCTTGAATCAAAGCCGAGCGAAAATCACTCACCTTAAGGATGATTTTCTTCTTTATATGCCCACTTTTTGAACGGTAAAAATCCTGAAACTCAGATATGTAGTTATACAAACGGGGATTATATCCTGCTGATAAAACAACCGAAGAAGAAACAACGCTATTCGCAAAACCTCGAAGTGCGGCACTGGCATCGCTAAACTCCTGAGAGAGTGGTTTACCTGATTTGTCATTTTTAAGAGCATCAACCTTTGCCATGATATTTACATCAATAGCACCGGGGCGCATCTTTTCTGTAAGTTCGTCAATGTATTTTTGCCGCACATCCGCATCACCCAGAGTTGCGATAAACTCATACGCTTTTTTCAGAGAGCTATCGTCAGGAAGTAAATTGAAATATCTGTCTTTTTCAGAGTTCTCGAAAAGCGGCATTGCCTTTATTTCATCGAATTTTGCCTGCACTACTTCATGCATCGTATCGAGATAGGCTGTGATGCGTCTTGCGCGTCCATCTTCCGTACTTCTGCCTATATTTTCATAAGGAATGGAACATAACTCGGAGTAATACTTTCTGATTTTTTCGCAAAGTAAGTCATCCACAATAGAAACGACGGAATCTATGCCCAAATGTGCTACACGAGCAGGGCTATCAATAGAGTGACCAGTTCCCATCACCGGAATATGGAACTGATGAAGATTGGAATTCATTAGCAGTATGTTTTTTATATAAATCTTATACTTGTGTACGAATAATATAACATAAATATTATACGGATATTAGATTTTATTAGGCTGGCATGATATCCTGTGAAATTATGCACTAAAGCATACTTTGTTAAAGTAGCTTAGGATTATGAAACCTAATTAGCCAAAATGCACGATATCTTTTGCTTTTTGGTTTTACAGGCGGTACGAAGGGGTCATGCAATGGAAGGCTATTATGGCTAAACAACTCAGAAAAGCCGTTTCAGACTAACTTTAATTTTACAACTTTTCGCTTATTCAACAGGTCTTTTCGGGTAGAATTTTACGCAAAAAACGTTTTTAACTTATTCAACACTACATGAATTCATATTACGCAACTGTATTTGGTGCTGGTATTTCCGGCTTATCTTTAGCTAATGCTCTCAGAAAGAAAGGAAAAAAAGTTCTGGTAATAGACCCTAACGTCTCCGATGAGGCGCCGGGTCCGCCGGCTGGCTTAGTTAATCCTGCCATGGGTCGGCACGCACGATTGAGTTGGGAGAGCGAGGCCTGCTATATCAGTTTGAAAGAACATCTCGATGAAATGATAAAAGAGACCGGAGCATCGGATATTATTTCTGATTCAGGAGTTATCAGACCGGCAATCAACGAGAAACTGGCTGCTAATTTTAAAGACTCTCTGGAAAATTATCAGTGGCCGGATGGTTGGATATCATGGTTGTCGGAAGATGAAATCACGAAGAAAGTATCCGCCATCTCAAAAAACTTTGGAGGCTTATATCTTAATTGCGGGATTACTGTTTTTGTGGATAGATATCTGAACACATACAGAAAATATCTTCAAAAAAATGACGTGACTATTCAATATGTGCCTGGAAGATATGAGTGGGATGAAGCCAAAAAGCACTTTGAGATTTATCATGAAGGAAAACACCTGGGCACAAGTGAATATGTTATTGTAGCAGCAGGTAGTTATACCCCTGAGTTTTCAGATTGGGATATTGCGCCTATTCATTTGGTTAAAGGTCAGATTATAGTATATGAATCCAAAGAAGTATTGCCTTGGGATATTGCCATTTCTGCAATGGGTTATGCCCTGAGAAGAGGCGACCATGAGTTGGTAGTGGGTTCAACGTATGAGCACAAATTTGACAATCGGGATATCACGGGAGAAGCCGCAAAACAAATAGACAAGAAACTAGCCAATATGCTCTCCGGTGTAGTTGATAACGTTGAGCCTCTAAGGCAAATGGCCGGAGTCCGGGTTACAACTCCAAATAAGCTTCCATACATCGGTCGGCATCCGCAAAACGCACAGCTTTGTATTTATACCGGATTGGGTTCTAAGGGGCTGTTATTTTCTGAATATGTTGCAAAACTTCTGACCAATCACCTGGTTGAGGGTACAGAAATTGCTGATGAGTTGGACGTGAAACGTGACCTAAACTGATTTATTCCAGATTATTTCAGGATATCCTCCAAAGCAGCACTCAAATCAGAATACTTGAATTCATAGCCGGCATCAAGCAGCGCTTTAGGTTCGACACGCTGACTGGCAGTAAGTGCTTCGGATGCTTCGCCCACAGTCAATTTCAAAGCGAATTCAGGCACAGAAAAGAATGATGGACGATGCAGGGCTTTGCCAAGATTTTTTGCAAACTCTCCCATAGTTACCGATTCGGGAGCTGCCAGATTGAATGCGCCGTGCATTTTTTCATTTTCAATGGAAAAGTAGATGGCATCACAAATATCATGCACATGAATCCAAGGGAAATATTGCTTACCGTTACCCAGTGGTCCGCCAGCAAATAATTTGAAAGGCAACAGCATTTTGCTGAGTGCGCCACCATCTTTTTCAAGGGCAATTCCAATCCGTGGATTCACTACTCTTGTTTTTTCAGTGGCTACTAACGATGCGGCTTCCCATTTTTTGCAAACCTCGGCCAGGAAATCATCGGCAGGCTCGCTTTCTTCGGTTAGAACTTCATCTCCCCGATTCCCATAGATACCAACCGCTGATGCTGATACAAATACTTTGGGTGGATTTTCACTTCGCAAAATTGCTTTCGAGAGCATTCGGGTAATTTTTTCTCTGCTCTCCACTATTCTTTCTTTTACGGTCTCATTCCATCTTTGGTCAAAAAGATTTTCGCCGGCCAGATTTATAATTACATCTGCAGAATCAACCAGCTTTTGTAGACTATCCGTATCATCAGAATGATAAAACTTGCGCAATTCCGATTTCTGTGATTTATACTTTTTGGGCGAACGAGTCAGGATATCGCAATGATGCCCTTTGTCATTTAGAAAATCTGTTAGATAGCTTCCTATAAAGCCTGTACCACCCGTTAATAGAATTCGCATAGTTTTTAAGATTGGATTTGTGTTCTCGAATCGGATACTTGCAGCCGTCAGGGTAAACAAATTTAAATTATCCTTACATCAACAAACACATACCAGGAAGTAAACATTTCGAAAACAGAGGTTGATGTTTGTCTTTTAGAAGAATTACCAAACAATTAGATGCAGATATACCAGATAAACCGGTGCAGAAAGCATCATAGCATCAAAACGATCAAAAAAACCACCATGACCCGGCAGAATGGTTGAGGAATCTTTAATCTGATAGGCTCTTTTGATCTTGCTCGCAGCCAAATCACCAACCGGACCAAATATACCGGTTATAATGATTGCAGGGACCAGAAGCCAAAAATTATCGGATATAACATTAAAGAAAAGTGACAGCAATAGTAGTGCGGTTAATCCTCCGAGAAAACCAAAGTAAAAACCTTCCCAGGTTTTTTTGGGGCTTATAGTAGGTGCAAGTGGTTTTTTACCCAAAAACCTGCCTCCAAAATAGGCGAAAACATCATTACCCCAAATCATCAAAACGAAAAGGAAAGTGAGGGCAAAAATGTCGATATCAAAAGGGAATAAATGACCGCTCCATTCAAAAGGTCCAAAGCGAATCAGAATAATGGCTAAAAAAGTAAATGCCGGATACAGAGCAGCAAAAAAGGTTGCAGATATATTTTGAAAGAAACCGGCATCACCGGTAAGCGTTTCTTTTACTACTATCAGACCAAAGATGAGCGCAGCTATCTCTAAGAAGAAAAACTCAAAAGGATAACTCAAAACCCAGATTAGCAATAGTAAGGAAGAGAGATAACATGGCTTTTGACTGCCTGAGGCAATCATGTTAACGATTTCGCGCTGCACAAAAATGGCAATCACGGTCATCAGTAAAAAAAAGTACCAATCTCCTAACCATAGGAGCCCCGTAAAAACCGGCGCGGCTACGAGAGCAAATAAAATGCGTTTTGTTAACTCAGACAAACAGGTTTCCTAATTAATCGTTGGTTTCTTCCTGATCATCTTCGAGACTTATTTCGCCATCTTGCCATTCTTTCATGGCTTTTTTTGCTTGTTCTTCGAAATCAGCATGTACATAAACATAAATGACTGATAGATCCCCAAAGTTTACCAGATAAGAAGAGTCTTTTTTGGATAAAATCTCGCATGGGATTTCCTGATCTCGCAGATAATTCCTGACCATCTGAGCGTCATGCTCCATTGTAGTTTCATGGACGCAAACCCAGTTTTTAATTTCATCGGGTGTTGGCTTGTTAAACATTACTATCTCCTTCAAGTGCTGCAGTTTCGTTATTATCTATTATACTATTCATATAATACAATAAACCAAAAGTAGCGATAACACTCAATGCAACAATTGGAAATGGTGGAACAAAATTATCTCCTACGGTATCAAATACCAATTCAGGATAATAGCTTCCAGCAATTACAGAACCTGCATTATTTACAAAGTGAGCAACGATTGCAGGCAAAAGACTTCCGGACTTAATGGTTAGCCAAGCCAGCATAATCCCCATCATAGCTAGAGGTAAAAGTTGGGATATTCTAAGGTGATAAGCTCCGAAAATAAATCCACTTACCACAATAGCGGCTATTACACCCCAGTTCTTTTCAAACATTCTCATAATGTAACCGCGGAACATCACTTCCTCGCAAATTGCAGGAACCAGGGCAACATGCACAACGGTAAGCAGTACAAAATGGTCGCTTCTGAGGTAGTTTTCAATCATTTGTAATTGCTGTTCTTCAAAAGCTAAATAATTTTCCGGCATGGGGAGTAATCCATTAACCCAGGATAAGAACCAGATAATTGGTTGAACCAAGAACACCAAAATGACTGTAAGAACTGAAAAGCGAATGGTTGATGAATATAGTTTGAGTCTGAAAAATGAAATTCGTGCTTCCCTGCTAGTACTTAACAAGGCTATAAACCAAGTCCCTAAGCCCAAAACGATAATCTGAGCGAAAGAATTAGCAATAAATACGTGACCCAGATATTGATCTAGCTGGCCAATGATATCCGGGGTTATGGGGATATTCGGATCCAGCAAAAAGACCGCAATCGCGAAAATGGCACCTGCCAACTGAAACAAGATGAAAGCGGCAAGAACCCATCCCAAAGCTAACATTGCAGGTGGGAATCCGTGTCGGTCTGACCAGGGAAGCATTTTATTCATTAATTAGAATTTCGTTTTGTTATTAAACGTCATCGAGGCTTTCTGTTGGCTGCTCTGCAAAAAACTTAATTCCTAAAGTTCCAGTGATTGCGTTTAAGGCTCCATATATCAAAGCAGACAATCCCAGCGAAGACAGTATACCTCCAAGTGTGTACTGGTGTTGAAACTGAGTGTATATACCATCAATCATATCTTCTCTGGCTTCGACCGGTAGCATGTCCATCATCTCAATATTGGCAATAGTTGCTTCCATAAGATTGTCTGTAAAAGACGTATCAATTATGAAGTGCCAAATTATGCTTAACATCATTGATACAAAAGCAATTACAAAGCCAGAGACAAGTCCAAGCATAGCCCCTGTGCCAAGTTTCACAGGTGAGTCAACTTCTTTGGCATACATTCTGGCACCAAATAATCCAGCAAAAGCCCCTACTAGACAAGAAACTGCAGCTGCTATAGTGGTTAAGCCAAACAAAGACCCGGTAGGTTCCTGCCCGATTGTAGCATAACCGCCTACGGTTGTTATCAGCCAGATAATCAGCGCAAATGCCAAACCTGAGTATGCGGCAGCGTTTATATAAGATTGTTGTGTATTCATAGTATTATTTTTGTTTTGATAGTAATGCAACCAAATAAAAACTGAGAGAAATTCCGAAGAAAATTCCGGTAGCAAATCGTTGATTATTTGAACCTGACCATAATTCCAGCCACTGACTTAAAGCATCAACAACAATTACTAAAGATGTTAAACTTAGAAAGAACGTCGCATTACGTAAATAACAGGCAAATTTGTTTCGCCAAAAATAAGAGAAAAATCCGGCAAACAAACCAGAATAAATCCCCAGGCAACGCCCGCAAACAGCAGCAGGCATACCATCAACAAAAAAAGTACGCTGCAAATTCTGATGGCACACAAATGACATCAGCTGAACAGAGAAGCCCGTCACCCAATCTCTCATTGAATCGTAAAACAGATATGGCGAAACTGAAAAAAATAGAAGAAAAAAACTAATTCCGATAAATAATACTAGTAATCTATGATGGAATATATCCTCTGAATGCATCTGCTCAGGAAAAAAGAAGAGAAATATCCAAAGCCTCTACAGAATGTGTGATGGCACCTACAGAGATATAATCAACTCCTGTTTCGGCTATATCACTCACCGTTTCGAGGTTAACATTCCCGGATGCTTCTGTTTCAAATTGTCCGCCTATTCGATTCACGGCTTCCTCTAATTTTACGAGAGGAAAATTATCCAGCATAATAACATCAACTCCGCCATGAGTCAGAACCTGTTCAACCTGGGTTATATTCTCGACTTCAATCTCAATACGAGCATCTAAATTGTTCTGATTTCTGAATCTTCTGCAAGCATCTATAGCGTTTTCAATACTGCGCG
>SKIC01000162.1 GCA_007116685.1 Balneolales bacterium | reverse complement strand
AGCGAGTGACGTTTCAGAAGTAATTCCAGGTTCTGGAGTTCTGAATTGGGGTGATTGTAATGCATATTGAGGATGAGATCGTAGCGTTGTCTGCTTCCGAAAGATGTAAACCACAAGTACATAAGTACTGATGAGGCGATACCGCATCCAATAATTGCCGTAGTAAATTTTTGGGTTCCGCATGCCATTCCTATTACAATCAGAGATAGGATGTAAACCGTATCCAGCGTATCCCGGAGGATATTCCTGAAGCGAACAATGGCGAATACAGCTAATAAACTGAACGCTGTAACAAGGTTATTATCCAAAACCATCATAACCATGGCTACCGTGATAGGAATAATGATGAGCGAACTCACAAAATTACGTGAATACGAAAGCCCGGTATGTGTATACATATACACCCAAGCCATAACCTGCCCACACATAAAAGCCAAAAGTAAGGCCATAATCAGCGTTGGGATATCGGTTGGCAGTGGTGCTATATCAACAAAAATACTTTCCATGAAACTAGTGTGGTAATGCTACTTTATATTTGCCAATTTGCTCAACTCCGTCAACGTACTTTGCTGCAGACTCCTGTCTGAGCCCAAATACCTGAACTAACTCGCTAAACCAATTTGGAAAACGATTAGTGAACTTTAGTTCCAGAATTACTTCTTTGAAAACTTTTTTGGGGTTTTTCATATCAATACTTAAATCGAAAGTTTTGCGGGGCTCCGAACGAACATTTCTATCTAAAGTTACTCTGATGGAGTTATCACCGGTGCCCACCCAGGCTTCTCGCATGTATGCCACATGTACACGGGGTGTAGCGTTAAGATGATTTAATAATCGAGAAAAATGTTCAATGGCATCAATCTGGTTTGTATCGATATAGGCCAAATGTTCTGGTTGAGGTAGATGCCCTGCAGCAATTAATGGGGCTGCCTCGCGTATAATGCGTGCTCTTTTTTTAGCGATTACTTTATTAAAACGCCTTTTGATTTCGAAATAGACAGGTTTATTAGGGGTGTTCTCATAAAACCGAGCGCGTAATTTAAACCGGTTTCTGTCACCGTTTATGGTGTCGTTGTAGGTTTTTAGATTGGGGGAATCGAAATATAAACTGTGTACAGGATAGGAAAGATTGGGCTGAGTAGCCCCAAACAAATCCAATTCAAGATAGGAACTGACAAAATCTCGAATCGATAATGCAATGTGCTCCGGAACCAAATACTTTTGCTCAAACCTCTGCCTTTGGATTTTATCTTTGAGCATTATTACGCTAAAACCAGTCTTTTGTGGTTATTTTTACAAGTTAACAATTTAATAATATTGGCAGACAAATGTTAGGTTTAATCACCTTGGAAACTTAGAACTTCCTGTTCAGTTCAATCAGGTTATCCTTTCAAACTTGCAATTAAGACTGAATAACAACATCTTAAAGCCACTCAAAAAACCGTAAATAAAGCACAAAATTATGCCTTTTGGCAAGAGAATTGAAGAAGATTTCCAAATAGAAAGTTCGCCCAAAACATCTTTGAGTAATCTCCTCCGGCAGACCCGCTCGCAGACTATTTCAATTAGCCTCTGATAAATTAAATTGACACAAAAAACTTTCGTTCTAACGAAAGCAGCAGTATGCATCCCATAGATTTAGCGGTTTTTATCATCTATTTCCTCATCATTATTGGGATAGGTGTATACTTCATGCTTCGCAATAAAGACAGCGAAGACTACTATCTCGGCGGACGAAATATGGGCTACAAACACGTAGGCTTGTCGGTAGTGGCAACCGATGTGGGCGGTGGGTTTTCCATTGGTTTGGGCGGATTGGGTTTTGTGATGGGTATTTCCGGCTCATGGATGTTATTCACGGGTTTGATAGGCGCTTGGATGGCTGCCGTTTTTTTAATCCCAAAAGTGAAAGGCCTTTCCCAAACGGAAAAGTTCTACACCATGCCCGAAGTTTTTGGGTACTTTTTCAATCCAACAGCCGCACTTATCGCCGGATTCATTTCAGCCATCGGATATATCGGATTTACCAGTTCTCAAATGCTGGCAGGAGCCGTATTGGCGTCAGCTACATTTGATGAACTAAATCTCTCTGCGGCCTTATATATCATGGGTGCAATTATCATTATTTACACCGTGATGGGCGGAATAAAAGCAGTGATTTACACGGATACTTTTCAATGGATTTTACTTCTTACCGGCTTGATATTCATAGGTTTGCCCATTGCCTATTTTGAGATTGGCGGGATGGCAGCAATTCGTGAATCTGTGGCTCCTGAAATGTTATCGCTGACTAATATTTCCTGGCAGCAAATCGTGAATTGGGGTGTAACCATTATCCCGATTTGGTTTGTTGGAATGACGCTTTATCAGCGAATTTATGCCACTAGAAGCGTTGAGGAAGCCAAAAAAGCCTGGTATTTGGCAGGATTATTTGAGTGGCCGGTAATGGCGTTTCTTGGCGTTTTCCTGGGATTATTCGGTCGTGTTGCAGTAGAACAAGGAATGTTTGCTTATCTAGGTGTGGAAACCTTCGCCGATATCCATCAGGAGCAAGGATTACCTATGTTACTGCGAACCGTTTTACCTATCGGCCTGATGGGCTTGATGATGTCTGCCTACTTTTCAGCGATTATGTCCACCGCCGATAGCTGCCTGGTTGCCGCCTCAGGAAATGTAACCACAGACATAATTGGCAAAATATTTGGCATAGAATCCTCAAGTAAAAGTCTGATTCGCCTTTCCATGGTTGTAACTCTGATTCTAGGAGTTGTCGCGTTGATTTTGGCAGCCTCCATGGAAACGGTATTGGATATCATGCTGTACTCGTACGCGTTTATGGTATCGGGATTATTGGTACCCATAGTTGGCGCATTGTACTGGAAAAAATCGAGTTCAGCAGGTGCAATTTCTGCTATGATTAGTGGTGGAAGCATCACATTAATTTTGACACTTACCGGCATTGACTTGCCATTTGGCTTAGATCCGAATATTTATGGAATCACAGCTTCGTTTCTGACGTTTGTGATTGTATCTCTTTATCTTCCGGACAAAGCCAAAGTTTAAATCTTACTTAAATACATTTTAAAAAATGACTTACGAATTATTAAATCCTTCTGATTGGCAACATGCAAAAGTAACCAAAGACGATGTTGCGGATTTCCTCTTCGAACACCTTGATCAATATGGTGATAAGCGTGAAGATATCATGAAGTGCATTGAATACGCATTATCAGAGCAAGATGGCAAAGGGGGATTTATTACTGTTGCTTACGAAAACCCGGATAATATTCTGGGAGCTGTAATCATTAACGATACCGGAATGGCAGGCTATATTCCTGAAAATATACTCGTCTATATAGCTGTTCATGGAGATGCGCGCGGAAAAGGCGTTGGTAAAGGATTAATGAATGCTGTGATGGATCGTGTTTCAGGGGATATTGCATTGCACGTGGAGCCGGATAATCCTGCCCGATATCTATATGAGAAGTTGGGATTTACCAACAAATATCTCGAAATGCGCTGGAAGAACGACAGATAAGCAATTACTCTGAATAAAAGCGGATAAACGGCTATATTGCAACCGGAATTCGCTGTATTGCAGAAATTCAACAAAAAAATGGCATACCTAAAACTTTACCGAAACAAACTAAAACACAACTACGATTTTATTTCCGACCTATTTGGAGAGAAAAATATTAGTTGGGGTGTAGTTACCAAACTATTCTGTGGATACAGAGATTACATCGAAGAAGTCATAAAGCTTGGGGCGATTGAAATTCACGATTCCCGCCTGAGTAATTTGAAAGTGATTAAAGATATCAATCCCGGTGTACAAACAGTTTACATCAAACCACCACCGAAAGATATCATACCAGACGTAGTTAAATACGCAGATGTAAGTTTTAACTCCGAATTATCTACCATTCGGCAACTTTCCGAAGAAGCTGAAAAGCAGAATAAAAAGCACAAAGTAATCATCATGATAGAAATGGGTGATTTACGGGAAGGTGTGATGCGTGATGAGTTGGTGGACTTCTACGGAGATATTTTCAGACTACCGAATATTCAGGTGGTGGGATTGGGTACAAACCTAAATTGCTTGCACGGTGTGATGCCCAATACCGATAAATTGATTCAATTGGCGCTGTATAAGCAGATAATTGAATTGAAATTTGATCGCACAATTCCCTGGGTTTCCGGTGGCACAACAGTTACTATACCGCTATTACTCAGAGGGGAAATGCCACAGGGTGTAAATCATTTCCGAATAGGAGAAGCTTTGTATTTCGGGGCTGATTTATTCACTGGAAAAACCATACCGGGGATGGAATCTTCTGTATTAGAATTGTTTAGTCAGATTATTGAAATCCATGAAAAACCCATGGTGCCAAGTGGAACTCTGGCAGCCAATCCTTCCGGAAATGTGACAGAGATAGATGAGAGTCTGTATGGAAAAACCACATACCGAGCCATTTTGGATATCGGAAATTTGGATATCAATCCGGACTTCTTAATTCCCAAAACAGAAAATATCAACATTGTTGATGCCAGCTCAGATATGCTTGTGGTTGATGTTGGCAAAAATGATCAGGATTATAAAGTGGGTGATTTTATCCCTTTTGAACTCAAATATATGGGTGCGCTCAGCATTATGAACTCCAATTATATAGAAAAACATATTGAATGACAGTAACATCGGCATTGTCAGAGAGATGGAAAAAGCTGGTTAGCGAGGAAGACTTTACTCCCGTAATTCCAGTTCCGAAACGTTACGAAGTGCTTGATTTGAATAATGGATACAAGCCTGACTTAATCAAAGAATTGCCGTTTGCTGTGGGGAAATATGATGAACTCAGGCAGAATATGTATGTTTCTGAGCATTTTGAGGGAGTTCGAAACATCCACATTGGAATTGATTTATGGTGCAAGGCCGGAACTCCCATTTACGCATTTGCTGATGGCGTAATTTTCGGGGCAACGTACATTGCCAAACCGCTGGATTATGGCGCAACCATCATCACGGAACACAAAATTGCTGATATCACATATTATGCATTGTTTGGTCATGTGAGCCTCGAAAGCACCAAAAAGTGGAAGTCTGGCGAAGAGTTTAAACAAGGTGAGGTTCTCACTCACGTGGGCCATGAAAATGAGAACGGCGGCTGGGCGCCACACTTGCACTTTCAACTCAGTTTAAAAAAGCCCGAAACTATCGATATGCCGGGCGTTGTTGCTAAAGAAAATCGCTCTGAAGCAAGGAGTATTTATCCCGACCCGCAATACATTTTGGGGAAACTATATGATTGAAATCGACCAAAATCATATTACGTATTTAACCAATATTCGCCATCAATTACACAGTATGGCTGAATTGTCGGGTTATGAGAAGAATACAGCAGCGTTCATTCAAGGCCTTATGGAACAGTGCCATCCCGATGAAATAATTGCGAATTTGGGCGGTGATGGAATTGCAGCTGTTTTTGATAGTAAAATTCCCGGACCAACTTTATTACTCAGAGCAGAACTGGATGCGTTGCCTATTCGGGAAACAATTACGCTTGATTATGCATCAAAAAACTCCGGTGTGTCTCATAAATGTGGTCACGACGGACACATGGCTATTTTGGTTGGAGCGGCAAATTTAGCTGCAAAACACAAAATTCAGAAGGGAAAACTTATCGTTTTATTTCAGCCTGCGGAAGAAACAGGTCAGGGAGCAACAGCAATAATGAATGACGAAAGGTTTACCGCCTTAAAACCGGACTACGCTTTTGCGCTGCATAATTTGCCGGGTTATCCGAAAAACAGCATTATCCTACGGAAAGGCAATTTCGCTGCGGCTTCAAGGGGCCTAATCATCCGCCTCAAAGGACATACTTCCCATGCCGGTCATCCCGAAGATGCGAATGCCCCCACTCTCGCTTTTTCCGGATTAATTAAAGATTTGACCGCCTTACCTGTTTCCATTTCAGGATTCAACGAGCCTGCAATAATTACGGTGGTGCATGCACGATTGGGCGCTGTGGCATTTGGAACCACGCCTGGAGACGCTGAAATTCTAGCCACTCTAAGAACCTATGATAACACCTTAATGCAAAAACTAGCTGACCGTGTTAGTATACTCGCACACGAAACAGCGAAAGCCTTTGGCTTGGAATGCGAAGTAGCCTGGACGGAAGTTTTTGATCCCACCATCAACACAGCTGAAGAGGTGGAGGTATTAAAAGAAATTTCGCAGAAAGCTGGATTAGAGATAATCGAAAAAGAACGTCCTTTCCCTTGGTCAGAGGATTTTGGGACATTCACAGAAGCGTTTAAAGGTGCTTTGTTTGGAATTGGTGCGGGATTGAAAACACCACAATTGCATCAGGAAGAATATGATTTCCCGGATCAATTACTTCCCCAGGGTGTTGAAATATTCACGGGTTTAATAAACCATTATCTCGGCTTGGGAAGTTGACTATGCATCACGCATCCAGAATAGAAATAAGCGAATCAGCACTTAAGAATAACCTCAGATTCATTCGAAAATCGATTGGTGCGCAGACAAAATTTAGTTCTGTAATCAAAGGAAATGCCTATGGACATGGTATCAGTACCTACTTGCCCCTTGCTGAGAGACTAGGAGTAAACCACTTCTCCGTTTTCAGTGCTGATGAAGCCTGGTATGCTTTTGAAGCCAAGAAAGAAAGCACCGAATTGATGATTATGGGCATGGTGGAAGATGAAGCCATTGATTGGGCCATAGCCAACGATATATCGCTTTATATTTTTGATTTCGAACGAACTGAAGCAGTATTAACGGCTGCCAAAAAACGAAATAAAAAAGCCAGGTTACATCTGGAAATCGAAACAGGTTTGCATCGTACAGGTTTTGATCAGAAGCATCTCAGGAAAATTGCCCGATTTATAGATGCAAATAAAGACTATCTGGAATTGGAAGGCGTATGTACACATTATGCCGGTGGAGAAAGCATAGGAAACTACCATCGGATAATGTCCCAAATCAAAACGTATCACGAACGTCTTGATGAATTAAAAAAAATCGGAGTAGCACCAAAGTTTCGCCATACTGCCTGTTCTGCTCCGAGTTTGCGATATCCCGAAACCATTATGG
The DNA here is from genome assembly GCA_007116685.1 of Balneolales bacterium. Classification (GTDB taxonomy): domain Bacteria; phylum Bacteroidota; class Rhodothermia; order Balneolales; family Natronogracilivirgulaceae; genus SKIC01. The sequence goes on along the minus strand of SKIC01000162.1, from coordinate 2,415 downwards.
ATATGGTCAGAATTGGGATTTTGCAATACGGATTTTGGCCGAGCAGAGAGACCTATATCGACTACTCGGTTAACCATAATGTGAAAAGTGATCCACTGAAACGAGTTATTAGCTGGAAGAGCACCATAATGAGTTTGAAGGATGTGAGTGTCGGGCAATATGTGAGTTACGGCACCTCATTTCAGGCAAGCAGAGATATGTGCATTGCCACCATTCCTGTGGGGTACTGTCACGGATTTAGTCGTTCACTCAGCAACCTTGGGCGTGTTTTGGTTGGAGGAAGAAGGGCATCGGTAATCGGCTTGGTCAATATGAACATGATTATTATTGATGTCACCAATTTTAAAGATGTCAAAAAAGGAGACGAAGTGGTTTTGGTTGGTAAGCAAAAAAGCAACAGCATTTCGCTTTCCTCTTTCAGTGATTTGAGTAATAAACTCAATTACGAATCTCTTGTCAGGCTGCCCAAAGATATCCCTCGGGTTGTAGTGAGTTAATTTTTACTTCTTAAGGTATTCGGATTATGTCAAAAATAGTGATTTACGGCTCTTATGGGTACACAGGCAATTTAATTGCTGAACTGTGCAGTGCAAAGAAATTGCCTGCTGTTCTATCAGGAAGAAATGAGCAAAAACTCCAGGAGCAGTCACAGAGAACAAAATTGCCGTATCAAGCAGTTAGTTTGAATGATAAAGTAGCCCTGGAAAATCTGTTAGAAAAAGCAACTTTGGTACTGCATTGTGCCGGACCATTTGAGCATACCGCCAGACCGATGATGGAAGCATGTTTGGCCACAAAAACGCATTATGTAGATATCACCGGTGAAATTAAAGTGTTTGAATTGGCTGCAGCCTTAGATAAGAAATTCAAAAATGCAGAAATAATGGCTTTGCCGGGTGGAGGATTTGATGTCGTTCCCTCTGATTGTATGGCGGCTTTTCTGAAATCCGAATTACCGGATGCCACTGAGTTGAAATTAGCCATTCGCATGAAAGGAAGAATTTCCCACGGAACGGCTACTACTATGGTAGAAAACATCGGTGAAGGTGGTGCTGTGCGTAAAAATGGAAGAATCACTCGAGTTCCTGCGGGATATAAATCGACTAAGGTTGATTTTGGGGACGGAAAAAAGCGAGATGTTACTACGATCCCCTGGGGCGATATAAGCACAGCATGGCACAGCACGAAAATCCCAAATATCGAAGTATATGCCGCTATTCCGGCAAAAGCATTTCGTCTGTCGCGTTGGTTTGGGTGGATTTTAGCCACAGGACCATTTCAGAAATTTCTCAAAAAGAAGATAAAATCCCAGCCTGCCGGACCATCCGAAAAAGAGCGACAAACAGGCAAAAGTTTTGTGTGGGGAGAAGCAAAAAACGAATCCGGAAAAACAGTATCTGCAATTCATGATTGTCCGGAAGGATATACACTAACGGCATTAACGGCTGTATTGATAGGTGAGAAAATCCTAAACGGTAAATTCAAAACCGGCTTCCAAACGCCATCACTCGCTTACGGTGCCGATTTAATTCTCGAAATAGACGGAGCAAAACGCATCATAAATTGAGATAAGTATGGCACCGGATTTCAATAAATTACAGGAAAAAGCTCAAGTCTTGAATCTGGAAGGTGTGCAACGACACATCTTTTTGTGTGTACCAACCAAACCAAAATGCTGCCGCCTGGATAATGCTTTACGTTCCTGGATGTTTCTCAAACAGAGAATCAAGGAATTAGGCATAGAAGAAAGTCACGGTGTTTACAGAAGCAAAGCAGATTGCCTTCGCGTCTGCAAACGAGGTCCGATAGCCGTAGTCTGGCCGGATGGTATTTGGTATCACTCCTGTTCTCCCGAAGTTTTAGAAAAAATCATCCAAGAGCATTTAATCGGCGGCAAACCGGTAGAAGAGTTTAGCTTCGCCCAATCTCATCCTAAATAACCATCCGCCGAGATGATCCTCACCCGGCGTGCTAATCGGCGTCATCTTGACGCCTGTTTTACCTCCCCCTGCCCCCTCCAAAGGAGGGGGGTAAGTTTAAAATAATTAAAGTTTTCCAAGGTGATCTTTACCAACGTAGGGCGTTGTCCCGACGTCCGGAAATAAAAAAACAAATCGTCCACGATTTGTACACTGCCGCAGTCGTTGACGAGTGCGTTATTCATTCCGGGCATACGCCACGGCGCACAGGGGAAGACTCGATATAGTTTCGCTGCTTGAGGATCAATGTAGCGGGGTTCGGAGGACAATGAGCTACAAATTAGAAGGACGTCGTCTCGACGTCCGGCAGCAAACAACAAATCGTCCCCGATTTGGACGTTGTCGCAGTCGAGGACGACTGCTTTATTTGCTCCGGTCATCGTGGACAATGACCTACATCAGAAGAATGGTAATAAACAAATCTTCCTTGATTTGT
>SKIC01000199.1 GCA_007116685.1 Balneolales bacterium | reverse complement strand
TTTTTTAAGATTCGAGGCCATTCTGTTCAAGGATAATGCCAAAGTCCCAAATTCATCACTTCGGGATAAGTGAATCTGATGCTCTATATCACCCTCTGAAATTCGGTGAGCGGCATCGGTTAGATCAATTATGGGTTGAGAGAGATGACGAGAAAACAACCAGCTAACTAAGAAAATCAGACCTATGGAAATGAACATTCCCGTATAAATAATCCATCGTATGGTTTCGATGGGCTCATAAATCAATCTTTTTTCCTGAGAAATCCGAAAGTAAGCAATTCGGTTTTGGCTTTCGTTAATGGGAGCATACAGACTTATCAGTTCGCTGTCTGGTCGATTATCTAAAAACTGGCTAAAGGGCTGGATAAGTTGTTGCCTTACAGAATCAGGGACGTTGATTCCAATACCGGGACTCGACTCGATGATGTTATAACTGATTAACGATTCTCCGAATTCATCAAAAACAACTAAATCATATCCGGCTGCTCTACCTATGCGCGCTAATTGATCCGGTTGAACTTGCTCGTCAGGTAAATAGCGAAGAGTATTTTGCATCCAATAGCCATCTAATTCCATTCGATTAATACTATCATCAAGCAAAAAAGCGCGAATATATAATATCGAGTAGGAACTCACACCTGTGACACCAAAAAGGAGTAAAAGGACGAATGTTAGAGATAACTTGGAGCGAATATTCATGAACTGAAAATAGCAATTTTGAATCAATTTAAGCGGATAGCACTCCAATAAAAAAGGGAAATCATCCGAAGATAATTTCCCTTTCGTCCGTGGGACTCTCGGTGATCTTAACCGATGAATCCAAGAACTGCCTGAGGTGCAAAGTTGGCCTGAGCCAAAGCTGCGGTGGCAGTCTGCTGAAGAATCTGAAGCTTGATAGCATCACTTTGCTCTTTCGCAAAGTCAGCATCTTGTATTCTGCTTCTTGCAGCATTGTTACTGTTGATAGATTGCGTAAGGATTTCCTCACGAATCGATAATTGTGTTTGGTTAATACCCAGAGTATTTACCGCAGATGCTACTGTTGTGATAGCGGCATCAATCGCTTCCATGGCTGCTTGCGCATTAACGTGAGCTGTTCGGTCACCTGCTACCGTATCTTCAACACTCAAAATAATTGATGTTGGGTCTGCAGCTAGTAAACCATCAAGATCATCGATAGCTCCTTGTGTTCTTAAGCCAAGACCCACAGTGTGGAATCCAGCAGCAAAAGAAGCAGCAGAGTCAAGTGCGGCAGATTGGTCCTGGGTAATGGTAATATTGATGGTGTCGGCTGTTCTTTCACCAACCTGCATGGTTGCTTGGAAGTTGCCATCCAACAATGAGTTACCCTGGAATTCTGTTTGTGCTACAAGAGAATCAAGTTCACCAAGCAAAGAATTTATCTGCTGCTGAATGAAACTACGTTCCTCAGTACCATACGTATCGTTGGCAGCTTGTGTAGCTTTTGTTTTTAAAGTTGTTAAGATGTCAATTACAGAATTGAAACTTGCCTCAGCAATATCCAATACTGATTTTGCATCTCCCGTGTTTTGCAAGGCCTGTTCCAGTCCAGCAATTCGGGATGATAATTTTGCTGAGATAGAAAACCCTGCGGCATCATCCTCAGCCTTGTTAATTTTCAGACCCGTTGATAAACGGAGCTGAGTCTCTCCAAGTCTCTTATTAATTTGATTTAAAGAGAATTGTGCATCGAGAGATTGCAAATTCGTGTTAATCCGGTTAAGATCTCCAAAAGACATGGCTGTAATCCTTGCTTTGGTTAGAGTTTGCACTCCCTCTACTCTACGAACCAAGGAAGTTATCGCAGCAAGTACGCCTGTTCTTAAATTTTTTTATAAAAAAAAGGAACAACTACTCTAATCAGTTGTTCCTCATGGAGATAGTAACCGGGTTTTTACTATTATCCAATAAAGCCTAGCACTGCTGAAGGTGCATTGTTAGCTTGTGCGAGAGCGGCAATAGCCGTCTGCTGTAAAATTTGAAGTTTAATAGCTTCACTTTGCTCAGTAGCAAAATCAGCATCACGAATACGGCTTCGAGCAGCGCTGTTGCTATTGATGGATTGGGTCAATATTTCTTCCCGAATCGAGAGCTGAGTCTGGAAAATACCAAGCTGGTTTACCATCGATGCTACAGTTGTGATAGCATTGTCAATAGAAGTCATTGCTGCTTGCGCATTAGCAAAACTATCAACAGTTAAGCCTGAAAGACCAAGATCTGCTGCAGTAAAACCATCACCGTCCTGATCTATAGTTACATTAATAGTGTCGGCTAAGCGCTCACCAACTTGAAACGTGGCATTATAATTACCATCGAGAAGTGCATTACCCTGAAATTCAGTTTGACCTACCAGAGCAGTCAATTCGTCAGCAAGAGCAGTTATCTGTGCTTCGATGAACTGGCGCTCATCAGTTCCGTAGGTGTCGTTAGCAGCCTGGGTAGCTTTTGTTTTCATGGTAGTAAGGATATCAAGAATGGAGTCAAAACTCGCTTCTGCGATATCGAGTACAGACTTAGCATCACCGGTGTTTTGCAAAGCTTGTTCTAAACCGGCAATACGTGATGAAAGTTTAGCAGAAATCGAAAATCCTGCGGCGTCATCTTCCGCACGGTTTATTCGAAAACCGGTAGCAAGACGTAATTGTGTTTCTCCCAATCGTTTGTTGATCTGGTTCAATGAGAACTGAGCATCAAGCGATTGCAAGTTAGTATTGATTCTATTTAAATCTCCAAAAGACATGGTTCAAACCTATAATTTTATTCTTATTTAGAAGCAGTAAGCAGTACAGCGTGTCCGCCCCGGCCGAACCACGGGTTTGCCCGGAGCGGAGGCTGTCAATTTTTAGATAAAGCCTAGTACGGCTGAAGGAGCAGCGTTAGCTTGCGATAGTGCAGCAATAGCAGTCTGCTGCAAAATCTGAAGCTTGATAGCATCACTTTGCTCTCTTGCAAAGTCTGCATCACGTATACGACTACGCGCCGCATTATTACTATTTATGGACTGTGTGAGAATCTCTTCTCTTATGGATAGCTGTGTCTGGAAAATACCCAACTGATTCACCATAGATGCTACTGTAGTAATAGCATCATCTATAGCAGTCATAGATGTTTGCGCATTTGCAAAACTATCTACAGTTAAACTATCAAGTCCAAGGTCTTCCGCGTCGAATCCATTACCGCCCTGGGCGATGGTTACGTTGATGGTATCAGCTATGCGTTCACCTACCTGGAAAGTTGCGTTGTAATTGCCATCAAGAAGGGCATTACCCTGAAATTCAGTTTGTTCAACGAGTGCAGTCAACTCGTTGGCAAGTGCGGTAATTTGTTCCTGAATGAATTGGCGCTCATCGGTACCATAAGTGTCATTGGCAGCCTGAGTCGCTTTTGTTTTCATGGTGGTGAGGATATCAAGAATGGAATCGAAGCTAGCTTCGGCGATATCCAACACAGACTTTGCATCACCTGTGTTTTGCAAAGCTTGTTCTAAGCCAGCAATACGGGATGAAAGTTTAGCGGAGATTGAGAATCCCGCTGCGTCATCCTCGGCACGGTTTATACGAAAACCAGTGGCAAGGCGTAATTGAGTTTCTCCTAATCGTTTGTTGATCTGGTTCAATGAGAACTGAGCATCAAGCGATTGGAGATTCGTATTAATACGATTCAGATCTCCAAATGACATGGGTCAAACCTCTTCGTTTTGTAAATGTAAGCAGTCTAGTCAAAACGAATTATCGCCAATGTTTGAGGAGCCTTAAATTTTTTTTCAAAAAAAATCCGAAGCCATTTCTGGCATCGGATTAATTTCTGAAGGCGGGGACCTCAGGAATCGTCTACAACTGCTTGTAGAGTAGAGAGTAGTGGTTCGTGGTTCGGAACTAGCAGCAGTATCATCCTGGGTCCCCTGCGTGCTTCATATTCGTTTTACTCTCTGTACCCTTTCCCGACCGCTGCTGCGCACTCACAATCAAGTGCTTCAAAGTTGACTAGACTGCTGAAGAGGTTTGACTATGACATGCAGCAGCGTGCGGACGAGTGGGTTGCAACCCTTTCGGGCTGCCGAACCGAGTTACTTATTTCATGTTTATCCTATGAATCCTAGTACTGCCTGTGGCGCTGCGTTGGCCTGAGCCAAAGCTGCCGTGGCTGTTTGCTGCAGAATTTGCAACTTGATTAATTCACTTTGCTCTTTGGCAAAGTCTGCGTCCATAATTCTACTCTTGGCTGAACTGTTACTGTTAATTGCCTGAGTGAGAATATTCTCTCTGATTGAGAGACGACTCTGCGTGATACCAATGGTATTGGTTACTTCAGCCAAAGTGGTCAAAGCAGCATCAATACGTGTCATGGCATCTTGTGCATTCAAGTGAGCGTTTTGGGTTCCGTCATCGATTACAATGAGACGTCTGTTGGTTTCTATGTCATCATCAATTGTACCCAATCGCAATCCTAATTCTGCAGCCGTAAAACCTTGCCCAGAAGTACCATCACGGCTAATTTGTACGTTGATTACGTCTTCAATCCGCTCACCTACCTGGAACGTAGCCTGGTAATCACCAGTGAGTAGATTTTGATTTTGGTAGACAGTTTGGTCAACCAGCGAGTCAAGTTCACGAACGAGTGAATCCACTTGCAGCTGTATAAAACCTCGTTCTTCAGCACCGTAACTATCGTTAGCGGCCTGTGTAGCTTTAACCTTTAATTCGGTTAATATATCAAGCACGGAACTTAAGCTCGCTTCGGCTATATCTAAAACTGATTTCGCTTCCCCTGCATTAGAAAGTGCTTGCTCCAATCCTGCGATTCTTGAAGACAACTTTGCACCGATTGAAAACCCTGCGGCATCATCTTCGGCTTTGTTGATTTTCAGGCCTGTGGATAAACGCAATTGCGTTTGGCCTAATCGCTTATTTATTCGGTCTAAGGAAAACCTCGACTCCAGAGACTGGAGGTTGGTATTGATCCTGTTAAGATCTCCAAAAGCCATAACAAACTCCTTTTTGTTTGGTCTTTAGTTAATTGAAATGTGGACAATCCTTGTCCGTTACAATTGCATTTATCGTACCCTGCTTTTTCAACCTTAAATTTTTTTTGGAAAATTTTTCCTCCCTTGGCACTTGTCTCTAGGGGTTTATTCTTGTAAGTCTTTAAATTTTAATTGTATTAAGCCAGCTTGTGCTTGGTATAAAGTTTGAATATTTAAACCTTTTTTCTTCTAGATTAGACTTATGATCATTGATTTTTACCTATACTCTCAGCATGAAATAGCCAACTTTAAACCTGTGTTGGATTGCTTACTCACCCAAGGAATTGATGCTGCATTCATTATTGAGCGCCCGGGAGTCCATACGGCGTATGGTTCTCGAACTGACTCCAAGAATGATTATAAAGATGATAAGGATGGAGAAGCTTTTGCTTTAGTTACTGATGAAATATTTCATCGGATAACCAGAGCACTGATAAATCAAGAGATTCGCTTTTTTACCAGAGGGCGATATAATGCAGATATAGTTCTCTCAACTCAAAACTCAGATTGGTTGCATCGTTATCGTTCTGTAAAAATCAGAGCCTCATATGGCGTGGATAGTAATGACTATGAATATAGTACTCATAAGAATTCCGGTTTTGATGGCGTGATAACCCATGGACCTTACTCTGCTGACTTATTTTCTAAACATTTACCTGATGTTAAGGTACTGAAAGCCGGATATCCTAAGTACGATTCATATTTCAAAGGCGAAGTTAAAAAGGATGAATTACTTAAAGAGTGGGGGATTTCATCAGATAAGCGCATCCTATCTTATTTTCCTACATGGGCAGAAAGTAGTTCGTTGAGTTGGTCGGTTCCAGCTATAGTTGAATTGGCTAAGAATCATACAGTGATCGTTAAACCACATCATAATACTCTGTTTTTTGAATCTGATAGATTGAATGGATTAAGAGGTAACCCCAATATATTTATCATTTCTGATGCTTTCGATATGTCTGAGTTTTTGAGCGTTTCAGATGTAGCATTGTGTGATATAACCTCAGGTAGTTATGCCGAAGCCATTTTTGCAGGAGTACCTGTTGTGGCTATGCATCCTACATCATATATCTATGAGACAAAATTACCGGCAGAGGTTTATGACAGTACAAATCATGCAAAATCACCTGAAAGCCTGATATCAGTATTTGATAATCAGGATTTAAAAACTACAGAAGATGATATTGTAGACTTACTATTCGAATCGAATCGCGAAGGTAATGATGCTACAAAGTTCGTAAATGCCATTTTTGAGATATTGGCTAACCGTTTAAAAGTATCGGAAGTTCTTCCGAAGAGATATTTTCCGGTTTCTACTATTGAAAAGCTGACTAAGAAATCATCAAAATCTATTCAACTAGGTGCCAATCTCATTAACGATACCAGTTTTAGGAAATTTCCAGTGCAGTTGCCAGACGGTACACGCTACTTGGCCCACAACCCTGATTTTGCAATAAAATGGTTGAGTAGTCAATCAAATAGTGATAAACCCTCAGAAATCTGTTTATTTGCTGATGACAGATTTACCGATGAGAATCACTTGGTTACTACCTTAGCGAGTCTGTCGGCTCTATTTGATAAAAAAGTACAGTTTCAAATCTATGTGAGCCCACTAGCAAACTGGATACAGAATATCAATGTGGAGTTTTTCAACTCTCATGGTTTGATCGTTTTGGATAGTCATTTGGATACATTTGCCAGCGTATATACGTTCGAAACTAATGGTGAACAAGCCTCTAGTTCAGATAGCTTAAATGAGCAAATCCAGCCAGATTTATCAGTAATCATCCCCACTTTTAATCGTCTTCCGGTTTTGAAGAAGTGTCTGCATGCGCTTAATAATCAAACATTATCGCCGGATAAATTTGAAGTCATCATTTGTGATGATGGCTCTGAAGATGATTCTGTGAAGTGGTTGAAAGAATTAGAGACAGATTTCAAACTTACTGTGTTGGAGCAAGATCATAAGGGGCCGGCGATTGCCAGAAATAAGGCTATAGATAAAGCAAGAGGAAACTATGCCGTTTTTATAAATGATGATACTCTTTTGGATCCGGATGCTTTAGAAGTGCACCTCAAGCTTCACCACTTCCTTGGTGATAAAAAGGTTGCCGTACTGGGAAGGTTTGATTTATTACCTGAGTATACAAATACCATACTCGGGTTTTTGCTACAGTACACCAGTTTGATGTTTAAATACAAAGAGTTCATCCCTGATAACTATTATGATTTCAACCATTTTTATACCTGTAATATATCCGTGCCACTAGCGGATATTAGAAAAGTTGGTGGGTTTGATGAAGATTTCTTCATCCAGGCAGAGGATATCGAATTGGGTTTCAAATTGAGTAAGCTGAGCTATAGTGTTTACTTTTCATCTGAAATACAGTCTTGGCATGACCATCTATATACAGATGCGTTACAGCTTGGTAAGCTTGCTAAGAATCGGGCAAATGGAGCGATGATTTTAAATGCCAAACACCCCGAAATTGGGCATTGTGATATGCTTGATAAATCAAAGCTGGTTCAAGTGAAGAAAAACTATCAAAAGAGATCGAAAATTATTGAACAACAACTAAAAGCATTTAGTGATCTCCAGTTACTTGACAGGCAACAAATGTCTTGGCAGCAGTTTCATCACATTGCTGCAAATGCTCAATCGCTATTGTTTAGTATTTATGGACATTTCCACGATCAAGGTCTGCTCAGTTCTCCGCATTTGAAAAGCATTGTAGCCCGAAACGAAAAATCTCAAAGAGAAATCAAATCGCCAAACACAGAAAAGAATCTCACCTCTATCATCATTCTTAACCTCAATGGTTACGAACATATCACCAAGTGCGTGGAAAGCATTCTGAAAAACACCAAAGGTGAGGCCTATGAGATAATTGTTGTGGATAATGGCTCGGATGATGGCAGCCTTGAATATTTAGAGTCTATTCCTGATCTGATTTTGATTTCCAATCCGGAAAATGTTGGCGCTCCTTATGCAAGGAATCAGGCAATGGCTTTGGCAAAAGGGGAGTATCTGATGTTTTTGGATAACGATACCATTCTGCCCCCTGATTGGCTTCCCAGATTGAAGGCGCATTTTGTTCGAAATCCTGAAGTTTTTATTCTCGGCCCCAAATCCAATTATGTTTCCGGAGATCAGATTGCACCCGGTGCCAATTATTCGAATTATGAAGAACTGGTGGCTTTTTCGGAATCATTAAGTCAGCAAAATCAAAGGAAGTTGACTCAAAACTATCGTCTGATTTTATTTGCTATGATGGTAAGGCGAGACGTCGTAGATAAAATAGGCGGCTACGATCCCGGTTACGAAAAATGGGGACACGAAGACGATGATTATATCATCCGTGCGAATATTGCAGGATTTAAAACAGCCATCGCGCACGATGTATATGTGCATCATACCGGTAGTCAGACAGAAGGCAAGGCGAAACTTAATTATCAGGAGTTGTTGGATCATAACCGCAGGTATTTTTTAAGTAAATTTGGCTTAGATTATGATGATTTTGATCCCCAAATCATCCCTGTTAAAGAAATGCTGGCAAACTCATTTGATAAAAGCCGGGATATAACAGTGCTCCCAAATGATGAAGAGATAAGATTGCTGATTCGGTCTGCTAGCAAAGACAGAAACCCCAAAGACGAGCAACATCTGACTGAGGCGTCATTCAAAAATGTCTCTTCTGATAAAGATTATTTCAGCCTACTGGTTTATAAAATAAAGCTAAACCGTTTGTCGGAAGCCCTCGAGATGACGACGGAGCGCCTTAAGGGATATCCTGATGATCTTGAGACCTTGTACTATCAGGCAAATATCTGCTACAGATTGGGTAAGCAAGATTTGGCTGAGCAGATATTGATAAATATTCTTCAAAAAAAGCCGGATCATATTCAGTCAATAAATAATCTCGCAGTAATTTTTTGGCAAAAAGGTGAGCAAGAATATGCTATCAAACTGATGAAAAATGCTGTTGCCCTCGACGACCGAAATATAATGTCATTAGAAAACCTGGCTGATATGCTTATGGCATCGGGAGATGTTGATAAGGCTTTTGAAGTTTATGAGAAGGCATATCATGAAAATCATCGCTCAATCACCACACTGCGACAGTTGGGAAGAATTTATGATGTAAGAGGTCAAAAGATCAAAGCCAAGTATTTTTCTGATGTGGCAGACCTGGAAGAGAAGTTGCAATTGCAAAATTAAATGGCGCTCAAAACGTATTGCAATTAAATAGGCTTTCGTCGTATCTTTGGAATCTTTCCAAGAAATCACGCCCTGGTGGTGGAATTGGTAGACACGCTATCTTGAGGGGGTAGTGCTGGCAACGGCGTGCTGGTTCGAGTCCAGTCCAGGGCACACAAAGGCTTGTAGGTATCAAACTTACAAGCCTTTTTTCGTTATAAAAACCCAAATACAATGTATTACGTATATGCGCTAAAAAGTGAGCAACGAAACTACATATATGTTGGAATGAGCAATGATGTAGACCG
>SKIC01000028.1 GCA_007116685.1 Balneolales bacterium | reverse complement strand
TTCTTAAAACGATTGGTCCAATGGCTGTGCCTAAACCACGCGCAGCATATAATAATCCCAAGCCAATGCTACCCATGAGGAGAATCTGATCAGAAATAAGTACCAATAAATAAACCAATGCGCCTAGAAAAAGAGACATCCCTCCTTTTGCCAAAGCCGGTCGAAAAACCTGACCATTTTTCCATAAATACTGATAGCCTTCAATAATTCCTCGGAACGGCTTTCTCAAACTTTCAAGTGTTTCTTCGTTTCTCTCATGTGGAATCACAGCTTTGAAAATAAAGATGGTTGACAGCATATAACCCAATCCATTAATGATGAAAACCCAGTCTGTTCCAATCAATGCGGTAGCAATTCCACCAAGTCCCATCCCGGTAGTAAAGATTACGCTCCAGGATAAATTTGAAATGATATTGGCACGAACAAGCTCATCATCAGTGGTGATATTGGGGATGGACGCTTGCTTTGCCGGCTCAAAAACGGCGGCAAACATCATTTGAAATGCCGTTAATACGTAAAGCAACCAAACCCACTCCGGACTTCGAACTAAGAGAAAGCCAAGAACGGCAAATCCACGACCAAAATCGCAAAGAATCATCAAGGTACGCCGGTCAAATCGATCCGCAATGTATCCGGCAACGGGTGAGAACAATCCGAAACTCATCATTTTGATTACAATAATGAGTCCCAGTAAAAATTCGGATTCAGTAAACTGAAGTATGAGCGTATAAATAGCAATTACGCCAAACCAATCTCCCAAATTAGAAACGACCTGACTGAGCCAGACTTTTCGGAAGTTGTGATTCTCTCGAATTAAAGTGATATACGGTGAGAGGGACAAAGTAAATGCTTAAAAATGGTTACCAATAGTGCTCTAAACAGGTTTTCCAAACCCTTAATTATCACCATCCGTTTCAAATAGTTAGGAAATATTGACTGATGCCAGAAGAAAATATTTGAGTTTACACTCCGGTGCTCCCGAATCCACCTGAACCTCTATCGGTCTCTGATAATTCAGAAACTTCTTCAACCACGGCTTGAACTACAGGAGCAATTACCATTTGAGCTATTCTATCGCCATAAGAGATGGAAAAAGGCTCTTGACCATGGTTTATGAGTATAATTTTCACTTCTCCACGATAATCAGCATCAATTGTCCCCGGGCTGTTTACCATGCTGATTCCATGCTTGATGGCTAAGCCGGAACGGGGTCGGATTTGAGCTTCAAAACCAGCGGGCAAAGCCATGCGCAATCCCGTGGGGATGAGAAATCGCTCGCCGGGTTTTAGAGTGATATCCTCCTCCAAAGCGGCACGCAAATCCATACCCGCGGCTTGCGTGGTTTCATAAGAAGGCAATGGTAAATCCAAAGCATGAGGCAATTTCTGAAACTCTACTTTCATGTGTGTATCAATTTTCGATGCATTTATTACGAACTTCCTGCAGTAAAACCCTAACGCTCCCCACCCAAACATTCACACTAGCTTCCAAAGGTGTTCGGCAAGGATCAGCCTTGAAAGAAGCGGTGAATTCTCCTGAAAAGCCGAAAGGTCCTTCAAAATCCGCATTACCACTTGCCGTGTAAACGTAGATGTTTTGGTTCGCAGCACGCCATCTTTCTCTGCTGGAATCTGCATTATAATCTATTTCTACAAAACCAACGCTATCGTTTATATAAATGGGATAGGAAACACTTCGGCCAGTTCCGGCGTGAATTCTGGAATAATGATAGAAAGCAGGACCGCTATCACCAGGTCTTACAATAGTTAGTGTATCTAAAGGCTGCCCTTGTTGGAAGGAGAAAACCAGACCTTTGTCGTAATCAAAAATGTATTCGTATTCCCGTTCTATGTCTCTGTGAACGCGATCAGACCAAAACTTTAGTCCATAAGGGATACTGTCATTCAAAGCAAAAATACTGTGATAATGCACTTCTTTGTAACCTACAAATGGCAGGCTTGGGTTTGATGTGATTTCCGTTCTGTAGTAAAATGCCTCTTTTCCGTTGAATACCGTATCTCGGTGTGCGGTCAAGGTAACATTTCCAAGTCGCATGAAACCATATCGTACTTCGTAGAGATATTCCTGATCTCCCTCAAGTAATTCGGAAATGTGGGGTTGGTGATCAGAGGTGAAAATCCAGAAGCTAAATAAGGCCAGAATCGACAGAAAAAAAGTTTTTATCATTATTGATACTCTTCAATAAACCCGGAAACAGCTTCTTCATCAAAACCAACCATCACGGAATCGCCCAAAACCAAAACAGGCCTTTTAATCATAGTTTGATGCTCAAGGAGAACTTCAAACAAATCGTTATCGCTTAAATTCTTATCTTTGAGACCTAAGGAACGCCATTTCATCCCTCTTTTATTTACCAAAGTATCCAGGCCTACTTTCGAAACCAGATCAGCCAATTCGTTTGGTGATAAAGGCTCTTTCTTTACATCATGAAAGGCATATTTTATGGCTTGTTCGTCTAACCAGTTAATAGTTTTTTTAATC
>SKIC01000061.1 GCA_007116685.1 Balneolales bacterium | reverse complement strand
TGATTGCCTCTGAGAATTTCGCATCTAAGGCAGTAATGGAAGCCATGAGTTCTGCGCTGACCAACAAATACGCCGAAGGCCTGCCGGGCAAGCGTTATTACGGTGGTTGCAAATATGCTGATGTGATCGAAAATTTAGCGCGCGACAGAGCAAAAGTTCTTTTTGATGCCGATTGGGTGAACGTACAACCCCACTCCGGCGCTACGGCAAATGCCGCTGTTTATCTTACCTTTTTACAACCCGGCGATACCATTTTAGGCCTGGATTTAGCCCACGGCGGTCACCTTACGCACGGCTCTCCTGTAAATTTCTCCGGGATGATTTACAACGCTAAATTTTACGGAGTTAATAAAGAAACCGGCCGTTTGGATATGAATAAAATCCGTGAGCGTGCAAAAGAAGTAAAACCTAAGGTGCTCTCAATTGGTGCTTCGGCTTATTCTCGTGATTTTGATTATCAGGCCTTTCGTGAAATTGCTGATGAAGTTGGCGCTTATTTATGGATGGATATGGCGCACACCGCCGGACTCATCGCTGCCAAGCTTTTGAACAATCCTCTTCCCCATGCACATGTGGTTACAACTACCACTCACAAAACTTTGCGTGGCCCTCGTGGCGGAATGATTCTGATCGGACGAGACAGCGAAAATACTTTGGGTAAAGTGGCTCCAAAATCCGGTCGCACCAAAATGTGGAGCGAGTTACTCGATTCCGCTGTGTTCCCCGGAACTCAGGGCGGACCGCTCATGCATGTGATTGCTTCAAAGGCGGTTGCTTACGGAGAGGCACTTTCCGAAGATTTCGTTACCTATCAGAAAAACGTAATCGCCAATGCCAAAGCTATGTCCGAGACTTTCATGGAGATGGGCTACGAAATTGTGAGTGGCGGTACGGATAATCACCTTATGTTGATTGATTTACGAAACAAAGGCATCACTGGAAAAGATGCTGAAGCAGCCTTAGGCCGTGCGGAAATTACCGTGAATAAAAACATGGTTCCTTACGATACAGAAAGCCCGTTTGTAACTTCCGGAATCAGAATAGGAACACCGGCAATGACTACTCGTGGTATGGGCACAGAAGAGTTTGCCTACATCGCGAAATTGATTGACAGAGTGTTGAAAAATCCTACAAATGAAGATGTTCATTGGGAAGTTTCCTCTGAAATCAAGGATTTGTGCGAGAAATTCCCACTCTATGATTTCGTAACCGTTTAAGAATGTCTGACGAAAAGCAGTCCGAGGAAATACAGCAGGTTGCACGAGAAATCATGCAACCTAATCCACCGCAGGCAAAGCCCCCAAAGTACGAACCCCAAGAGATGCCTTTTTTGGATCACCTTGAGGAACTACGCTGGAGGATTATAAAAGGTATGATCGGCGTTTTCTTAGGAGTAATCCTCGCTTTTGTATTTTCGTCATGGATTTTAGAACACATTTTATTAGGTCCGGCAAAGGGCGATTTCTTCATGTACCAATTGGTGGGAATAAACGCCACTGATTTGGTGCTGCAAAACAGGCGTCTGCCCGGACAATTTTTTACCTATATAGGCACCTTATTTGTAGTTGGATTGATTATCGGTGCTCCTGCCCTGTTTTATCAGATGTGGTCGTTTGTGGCACCGGCTTTAAATCCCAATGAGCGCAAAGGATCACGTTTTATCGTGTTTAATATGACGCTGCTGTTCATGGTTGGCGTTGCTTTTGGATATCTGGTACTCACTCCCTTTGCCCTGCAATTCTTTAACACCTTCTATATTTCGGATATGATTCGAAATGATTTCGACATCAACGCCTATTTCACAGCGATTACACTGTGGACACTAACCTGCGGAATCATCTTTCAATTGCCTATGGTAAGTTATCTGCTGAGTAAAGTTGGTCTTTTAACGCCGGAATTCATGATAAAATACCGCAAATACGCCCTGCTTATGTGCTTTGTACTTGCGGCATTCCTCACCCCACCCGATCCGGTATCTCAAATACTGATAGCCATCCCACTCATACTACTCTATCAGTTCGGCATACTCATCAGCCGAATTACCAACCGCCGCCGTAACAAAGAAATTTGGGGTGACGCTAAGCCGGGCGCTTAGAAGTTAAATCATTGTCTTTTTTTTGAGTGATTTTAGTTTTAATAAGGATGTACTTATTGGTTCTTTATTTTAAGAATTAATAAGTATGTTATTTGACTACTTATGCAATCCCGGGGAACAATAAGTTTGAAAATTTGGGGATATTGGTATTTTAGAGGGAGTAATTTGTTTGCTTAATAAGTAGTTATACCGCATGAAATTCATAATCCGTCGATAATATCCTAATTTCAAAACAGACTAATAAATGTACCAAAAAGCTATTGACCAGTTAAAGAAAGTACTGGAATCATTACGATCCGGAGAGGATGAAGAAATTGCAGAGATTAATGATTCAAAAAATGAGGTATTAGAGAGATATCAGCCTATTTTTTCAATGGAACACTTACCTCAATTAACAGCAGATGAGTTTAAAAGCTTTTT
>SKIC01000265.1 GCA_007116685.1 Balneolales bacterium | reverse complement strand
TTCAGGAATTCCAAATTTGATTTTGGTGCTAGGGTTGAATGGATTCGGATAATTTCCTGCCAGCTCGTAGGTAACCGGTATGTCAGAGTTCTGGTCGATTGGGTTTGTTGATGCCATGGTCATTCCAGTGTCGGCGCCCATAGCTTGCTCGCCATCTACCGGGCACACTCTGTTTAATCTGATTCTTTGTAGGAAGCCGTTGGTGTTCCAGTCGTTAGTAGCTTCTACAACCACTCTCATGAGTACCATGTCAGGCTCACTTCTGTAAGTGGTGGCTTCGTTGGTTTGCATTACTGCTATTGCAGCGTATCCGTCTTGTTCCCGTTGGAATACCAGGGTATTGTTTGCTTGTAACATTTCATCAGCCCAGTTTCCAAGTTCAATTGGGTAGATGATGTAATCGTCTGCAGGTATTCCTTCTACTGCGAATCGAGCGGCTAGTCCTATAATCCGGCGTTCGCGAGTAGTTTTTACTTCATAAACAACTCTTTCACCTTTTCGAAGTTGGCCTAGTATGGCTACATCTTCCGCACTTTGCATTTGAGCGGCGAGCAATTCTGAACCAGATTCTGTGGTTTTTCCAAAGTTGTGGCTGATTGCGCGTAAGTCGTTATGATCAACTTTACCATCGCCATCGGTATCTGCAAAGGTTGCAAGAGTATCTGCCCAAGGCTCAGTGATTTGTGCTTGCCATGCTATGCTGCTGTTTGGTCTGGCTGTTCCAGTCTTTCCCCAGTGCATTCCCAGTGCAAGTATATCAAGTTCATCTACTGTGCCATCGTTGTTTGCATCGCCGGGCCATACTGCGAATGGAGCTCTGTTAAAGATATTGATGTAGACGTTACCTTCAGTTGCAATTGGCTCCATATTTGAATTGTCAGCTAAGATGTTTTGTAGTAAGATGTCAGTATTTAAGTCATTAAAACCTCTTTCATTGATTGAGAAAACCAACTCTAGTACGGTACCTGATCCACTTACACCTGAGCCATTGGTTTTTCCTATGGAAATTCCTCTGCCGTCTTGTACCGGACCAGCTATGATTATAGCATCATGTCCGAAGAAGTCACCTTTATTTGCGTAAGCAAAGCTGAGGTCATGGTGATTGTAAATCATTTCTAAACTGTAGTAGTAGAGGTCGCTAGCGTTTGCCAGGTTGATGTTCAGATACAAACTGTCGTTTTCTATTGTATAGTCACCACTGGTAGCTAGTAATCTTTCATCCAAGTTTGATCCGTATATGGCCAGGATGATGTCAGAGCTTCCGGCAGAATTTACTTTTAGTGAACCTGCATTGAATTCATCGTAGAAGTAACCGTAAACTACGTGACCTCTGGTTCCTAGTTGAGTCACTCCAAGTAGGAAGTCACTTCTGTTCCCGCCAACTACTTGTGCATCAACGAATTTTCCATCAGGATTAAGTTCTGCGATAAAACCGTCGTAGTCGTATTCGCCACCCATTGCGTTTAGGTCGAATTCTCCAAAGCTCGCTTCGCCGTAGAAATAACCAGTGAGCAGATAATTGCCATTTTGCATAGTTGCAATTCCTCGCCCATAATCCCAGCGTTCGCCACCGGCATTTATCGCCCAGATGGGTGTTCCATTATTTGCATATTTAGCTACGAAAATGTCATCGTATCCATTGGTTGTCAGTTCGATTGCGCCCACATTTAGGTTATGGCTGAAGTATCCGGATAGTAATACTTCATTATTTTTTGTAACTGCGAGATCAAAACCGATTTGATTTCCATGACCTTTTTGAGTTCTTGTCCACTGGTGGGTACCATTTTCAGCATACTTAATCAAGAATGCATCATGTGTACCGGTTGCAGGGATTGCTGATGCAGTAGTGTGCAATGAACCACCGTATTGACCGGTCACATAGTAGTTATTGTCGTTGTCAACAACTACTTTTTGTGGAGAAACAGTGTTGGTAGCGGGTATATGTTGTACCCAGTCAACTTTACCATTGGTTCCTAATTTTAGCAAGAAACCATCGGCACCTTCGTAAGTACTCAGGACGGTGTTTCCAAAAGCCACTTCGTCGTTAAACCAACCGGTAGCTAGTAATTTTCCATTATTGTCAATGGTCAGGCTGCGTACAAAATCGAAACCGATTCCGCCAAATTGCTTGAACCATTGCAATTCACCGTCTTTTGAAAGCTTCAATACAAAGGCATCTCTTGGTCCAAAAGCAATTGCTTCGTAGTCACCAAAAGTTGCGATATTGCTGAATGCTCCACCAACGTAGATGTTACCGTTTATATCGGTTGTTACGCCGTAAGCATAATCGTAGCCACTTCCACCACCGCTCAAACTCCAAAGCACATTACCATAAGCATTTTGCTTGATAATGATAGCAGAGGAATTTCCCAGACTCTGGTGTTGTGTGCCCTGGATATTCATGGTACCGGTAAATGTTCCTACGGTAATCATGTTACCGTTTCTATCTATTGCGACATCATAAGCGATGTCCATTCCGCTTCCACCAAAATTGTGGAGTTCACTCCATTGGGGGGCATCTTGTGCAATCCCCATCGCAAAAGAAACAACCAAGGTTGCTGCGAGAGTTAGTGTTTTTTTGATTAATGTTTTCATGACAGGTCTCCTTAAGTAGGTATATGACTAAGCTGATAGAATAGTAGCCATGCCATGAAAAGATTTGTATCAGTTGGATATCCACCTTTATGTAGGATTACAGGAAACTACCCGGGCAGAATTGAACTACACCTTGTCCTGTTTTGTCCTACACGAAAAAACACTCTGCATTTTTCTAAAAGTCTTCAAAACTTTGTACTATAAATGTGTTAACAATTTAGTAATACAGGCACATTATGATACTTACGCTCTTAGGTGGTATCGGTTTATTTTTGCTGGGGATGGTATTGCTCACCGATGGATTAAAAGCGGTGGCAGGAGATGCTTTGCGCAGAATTCTGAGTACCTTCGTAAAAGGTCCTGTATCTGCTATTAGTTCCGGAACTTTAGTTACCGTTCTAGTGCAATCCTCTAGTGCAACTACTCTTGCCACTATCGGGTTTGTGAGTGCCGGCTTACTAACTTTCCCTCAAACTATAGGTGTATTACTCGGAGCAAAATTAGGTACTACAAGTACAGGTTGGCTGGTAACTTTACTAGGACTCAGATTTAGTATTTCCGCATTTGCATTACCTCTAATTGGAGTTGGCGCCTTGATGCGTTTGCTCGCCAAGGGCCGTTTAGCGAGCGGAGGTTTGGCACTGGCCGGTTTTGGTTTGATATTTATCGGTATTGATACGCTGCAAACCGGGATGGAAGAATTCAGAGAAGTGATTGACCTCACTGCTTTTTCCGGGGCTACGATTATTGGTCGATTGTTGCTGGTTGCTATGGGTATTCTAATGACTGTAATTATGCAATCATCAAGTGCGGCTGTAGCCACTACACTGACTGCATTGTTTGCTGGTGCTATTGATATCAATCAAGCTGCAGCGCTAGTCATTGGGCAAAATTTTGGAACGGCTGTAACGGCTATTATTGCCATTATAGGTGCCTCAACCCCCGCGGTTCGAACAGGAGTGGCGTATACTCTTTTTAGCGGAATTATTGCTGCAGTAGCTTTTTTATTATTGCCATTCTACACCATGTATGTTCAATCCATGGGGATAACCGAAAATCCATCATCGGCGGCTATTTCTATAGCGGCATTTCATACTCTGTTTAATTTTGTGGGGATACTCGTCATTATCCCATTCCGAGAGCAATTATCTCGAATTGTGGCAGACTGGGTACCTGAAAAAGCGAACGACCTCACCAGACGTTTGGATAAATCTGTGGCAAATGTACCCTCTTTTGCTATTGAGGCAGTACACCGAACGGTAAAAGATTTGATGAAAGAATTGATGGATTTCTCGTATCAACTCACAGAAAAAAATAAAAAACCAGTTCAATATTTTCGCCTCGAGATGATTGAACAGGCAGTAATCAAAACCAATGATTTTTTGACTGATATCACCACTGATAGTTCTCAAAAATCTGATTACAAAAGATATCTGGCCACTTTACATGCTTTCGATCACGTACAAAGGTTATTGGATGCTTGTAAAGAAACTGTACAAACGGAGATGCTGTACAAAGACCCGAAGGCTTCTGAAATGCTTCAGTATTTGCGCACTAATCTCAAAAAAACGATGGATTGGCTAGATGGTAAGGATGAAAAATCGCCGGATGGAAAATTGAAAAAAATGTCAAAAAATCTGGCTGAAGACCGTAAAAAACGGAGAGTGGAGATTCTCAAAGATTCCGCAAAAAAAGGCATTGATTCAGCGGACACGCTTCAACATCTGGATGGGATTCGTTGGATAGATAGAATAGGCTATCACACCTGGAGAGCAGTTTATCACTTATCTGATATTAAGGAATACGAACAAGACCCGCCGTATCCTCATTGATTTGGTAACCTGAATTCGATTTAAAGCAAAAGTGTTTAGCACCTTTGCTAATTTTTTTACCACAGAGGACGCAGAGTTATGATTTAGCCGTAATTACTTTTTTAGCCACAATGGGAAAGAAAACTCTGTGTAACACTGTGCAAAACTCTGCGCAAATCTGTGGTTTAAATTGCCGAAAGTCATTAAGCTTTTTTTTTGAACAAAAATGATTTTCCCAATTAATAAGAATCGAATTAGATTAAAATCGAACTCAAGTTTGTGAGCTGTAAAACGGCTTAGTTTGTTCTCTTTGCCCATTTAATCAAGCGCTCACCATATTTTTCAACGGTGAACTCAGATGCGGTTTTCAAGGCTTGGGTTTTTGCGTTCAACAAGAAATCTCCATCATCCAAAAATCTTTGGATGGCGAAAGTTATATCTTTGGAATTAGCAGTCTTTACCAACAGACCTTCTTTTTTATGGGTGATTACGGATCCCGAGTTTTCGGTACATACAATTGCTAATCCGTAAGATAGTGCCTCATAAATGACCGTTGCGGAACCTTCGCATAAACTGGGAAGTAAAAACACATCAGAATCCTGAAATAAGTCCTGCATTTTTGGCCTGGGTACAAGATCGTGCCAAACAATGAAGTCATCATTTGCTTTCAGGGAATCAGACAGACCATGAATTCCGGCAACATGCAGTTCTACAAATTCCGAAAGAGGTCGTAATCCCTCAATAGCATAAAGCAAACCTTTTCGAATCCCTCCACTTCCGGCAAACAGAATCCGAAGTTTTCCGGTTGGACTTTTAGGTTGGATTTGCACTTCTTGCTTCTGTGTAAAGCCATAAGGAATCACATGTATTTTCTGAGGAGAAACATCGTTTTTCTGAAGTTCTGATTTAACAAATTCAGATCCACATACGATATAGTCCGCTAATTCCCATTCTCTTTTTTCCAGTGCTTCGTATTCTTTGGATAATCTGTCGGTTGGGATGGACAATTTTCGTTTTTTGAATTCCTCCTGCAGAATTGTGCGCTCGGATATTCTTGGAACCAGTGTTTGCTCCAATATTTTTACACTGTGCCGATACTTGTGGCTCTGAAATATCTTCTCCGATGCGGTATTGAAGCCATAAATATGAGTTCCTGCAACTTTATTAGTTTGAGATACCCATTGCGTGAATCTATTGCCCATTTCCAGATAAGCAAGCGTTTCATCTTCTCGGGAAGTGGCACTTTTTAGTGTATTTCTGTACCAATAACCCAAAACGCTATTACTGATAACTTTTTCCGAAGGGAGCCCCTCATGATTCCGGGATTTTAATACGGAAACTTGTGATTTGAATTTCGGAATTAAAGAGAGCAGGCTTGTCAAACCTTTACCCAAAAACAGATGAGGAAACCAAAAATCCGTATAAAAATGGTTTAACAAGTTGTTCTGATGGAAAAGGACAGGTACCGCATAGTGCATTCGGGCACCTATTTGAGCCACATCAACCTTGATGTTATCAAGGTCAGGCATAAACGGTTTCTTTTTTTCCTTCAAATAGTTCCGAAATGGCTTCTGCCCAAAGCTCACATCCAACTTTGGTTTCGGCATTTTCTAAAAACCATTTTCTACCGTTAAAGCCTTTTTCTTTGCGGGTTTCCGGATCTTTTTGGAGTTTCTGTATCACGTTTTTTATAGATTCCACATCACCAGGATTTATGATGTAACCAGCATCAGCATCAGATATGAAATTACCATTATCAGAATCTTCTGACCCAATAAACAACTGAGGTCTGCCCGAAGCCATATATCCTATGCACTTACCGGGAACGGCCATACCAATAAAATCATCTCTGAGGGATAACCAATGTAAATCAGCTTTTCCCAACGATTGACTCAATCTGCGAATGGGCACATAGGTAAGCAGAGCAACATTAGTAAGATGATGAACTCTGATGAAATCTGTCACTTCCTTTTTTCTTGGGCCTTCGCCATTGAATACAAAGCCTATGGATGTATCTTTGGAGAATTCTCTCATCACTTCGCACATCGTTTCAAATTCGTGGACTAAGCCAAGATTACCGGAGTATTGAACTATAAATCGATTTTTAAAATGATTTGGCAAACCATCTACACAATCTTCTTTGGCTTCTACATGGATATCTTTCTTGTTACTCCAGATTAAAATCTCCCGAATTTTTTCTTGCGGCACACCGTGCGCAACTATTCTTTCCGTCATATAAGGCCCCAGAGAAACAATCAAATCTGCTTTTTTGAAGTTGAATCTGTGGATTCTAAGCAAGATATCTGTTATCCAATAATCTCTTGGTAGCATCCCAAGGGCTACTTCGGCATCGGGATGTAGATCCATTGACCAAATGATATGCTTACTTTGCTTAAACCACTTGATAAATGAGCCCAGTGTAGCCAACATTGGCGGAGTAGTAAGTGTGCAAACGGCATCAAACTTTTTGAGTGAGATTATTTTTAGTAGAGCAAAGAACAGAAAAGTGACGTAATCAATCATACGTCCCAGGTTGTTATCTCTGCCAAAAGAAGAGCCTTTCACCCTGTGGATATGAACTTTGTTGTGTTTTTCGTAGGCAAGAAGCGGTGCTGATTTATTCTGATAAAGTCCCTGACTGCTGATTACGTGAACTTCATGATTTAAGTCGGCAAGATATTCACAGAGATCGGTAAGGTTTTGTGCCGTAGCCGCAAGGTCCGGATAATAATGCTGGTTAATAAATAGTAAAGAGGGTTTTCTAGCGCTCATTAAAATTGTTTCTTAGATGCTTCTACTGCCAACTTGTCGACGATATTGTTTCTTTTATCGTCAGAATGTCCTTTAACTTTATGAAAGAATACGTCATGTGGTGCCATATTTTGCAACATTTTCTCCCATAATTCGCGGTTTTCAACAGGTTTTTTATCGGCTTTTTTCCAGCCTTTTCGTTGCCAGTTTTCTATCCAGTTTTGGTTAAATGCATTTACTATCAGGGCACTGTCGCTGTAAATATGAACTTCGCAAGGTTTTTTCAATTCGGCTAATGCCGATATAACTGCCTGCATTTCCATTCGGTTGTTTGTGGTATGTGGTTCGCCACCACTCAGTTCTTTCTTTTTGCCATTCCATTCCAGTAAGGCACCCCATCCACCCGGACCGGGATTACCACTGCAAGCGCCATCCGTGTAAATTGAAATTTTGGGTTTAGACATGAGTTGCAACCAATGGATTTAGTAGGGAATGATATTTCTCTGCCGCAGCTCGGACTCCCGTCTGGTAATCGACTCCATTTTCCAGGTTTGGATAGATTATGGATCGGCTGATAGCTATGAGTGGGAGATTACTTCGTCCTTCCAATAAATTCGTCAAAGTCTCCAAATTTCCACCTTGAGCGCCTATGCCCGGAATTAATAATGGACAATCAGGGAATCCATCCAGAACATTTTGTGCTATGGTGCTTTGCGTTGCGCCGATGACCATACCTAATCGGCTTTGAATACTATTCTGGCGCTCGCAAAGAGCCTCAGAGATATAGCGTGCTAAGGTTGGCCTGTTATCAAATGGGTGGAGAAAAAAATCTACTGCTCCGGGGTTTGAGGTCAGAGCGAGTACGAATAAAGCTTTACTTGGATCATTTCCGTAGGCCTCAAGCGTTTCAAATCCCATCAAAGGGCTCAATGTGATGGCATCGGCATTAAAGTGATTGAAAAAGCACTGATTATACTGCTCGGAAGTATGAGGTACATCTCCACGCTTGGCATCTGCCACAACCATACAATCAGCCGGAATCATCTCTCTGACTCTGAACATGACATCAAAACCATCTTTACCTAAACTTTCAAAGTAGGCAGTGTTGATTTTGAAGGCAGATGCCAAATCAGAAGTTACTTCAATTATGGATTCACAAAAACGAAGTACACTATTGCTATCTGATGATTCTCGCTTAAAAGTATCCGGAATAAGAGCCGGGTTGGGATCCAGTCCAATGCAAAGAGCAGAGTTTTTTTTAGTGAATATCCCAGTCAGTTTTTGTTCAAAAGTCATTGCAGAGGAACCTGCTTCATCTATTCGCTATGATTGTTGTTAACATCCTAAAATACGGCAAATTAACCGTTTTCTAAACTTCAGGATGACATAAAAAAAGCGGGCAATTCGGTGATGCCAAATTGCCCGCTTTGGGTAAGAGAAAAAGTGAATTTTAGATTTCTACTGTAATAGCTGCATAAATCATTCTTCCCAGAGTTGGAGAGCCATAAGTTTGAATAAAACGATTGTCTGTTATGTTTTGACCACCAACTTTGATAGTAGTGAAAAAGTCAGGAATACGATAGTTCACCTGGGCGTCCAATGTCCAGTAAGTGTCAATCATACCTTCAGCAAAGGGCATTTGATACTCATGCTCTTCCACCCACTTGTAATTCACAGAGTAATTGAAGTTGGTAAATGGCGTACCATTGATACCAAGTGAGTACTTATGCTCAGGAGTGTTAAATGCCGGAATGATTGGATCTGTTAAATCATCGGTATCCAGATATGACCATGTGTAAGTGGCCATGAAGTTAAGAGGACGAATCCAGTAGTAATTCAAACCAATAGACGCGCCATAAGCTGTTACTTCTTGCGATGCATTTGTCCAAACCTGAGAAGGTCGTCCCTCGCCAGCTGCCAAATCTGGTAATTCACCACTTTGTTGTCCCCAGAAACGGGTAGAGCCAATAAAGTTGGTGTACTCACTAGTGTAAGCACTTAAGTCAACGTAGAGATCATTGAATAGAATACCTTTGTATCCAAACTCGATGGTATTCACTTGCTCAACTTTTAGCGGATTTATGCTTACTTGTTGAAGAACCGAAGGGTCACCGCTTGCGCCAAATGCCTGAACGGAAGGAATGGTATATCCCTCGAATCCATCTCCAATATTACCGAACAGAATGAGTGGACCAATATCAAGTTGGATATACTGATCTAACTGAGTTGGGCTACGGAAAGCATTTTGCCAGGAAACACGGAAGTTATGCTCTCTGTTTGCACCCGCTGAATAAACCAAAGAGGCACGTGGAGAAAATGACGCATCAAAGTTTTGGAATCCATCCAGACGGGTACCTAAGGTAAGGCGTAAACGGTCGTTCATGAATCCGGTAACGGCTTGCAGGTAAGCACCGTACTCATAGTTCGTAATAGTGCTGCCTGGTTCGTCTTCAAATAGTGTTCCGTTAGAGTTCAAATCAAACTGTCTTACAGAACCACCAACCGTGAAATCTGCAATTCC
>SKIC01000018.1 GCA_007116685.1 Balneolales bacterium | reverse complement strand
GGCTAAAGTCCAGCCACCGGATAAATTCCTTCGGGAATTAGCGGAGATTCCGAAAACGCCAACTTTTTTAGGCGAAGATAGTGGAAGAATTTCCTTGTCGTTTTTTAGTAAAACAATGGATTCAGCTGCCGCATTAAACGCTTTTTCTTTGTTTTCTCTTTCGCAAATTCTGGTCAGTCTGTCTTTTCGGGGATAAGGATGTTCAAATAATCCCAACTCAAACTTCAATTTCAGAATTCTTCTGACAGATTTATCAATACGCTCTTCGCTGATGCGACCTTCTTTCACCAATTCCAAAAGTGCAGCATTGAACTTTAGATGCAGTGGCGTCATACAGACATCAATTCCGGCTTTCACCGCATCGTAAGTAGCTTCTTTGTAGTTTTTAGCGGTGTAATGGAAATCAACCAATTTGCCGATATCATCCCAGTCGGTTACAACAACACCATCAAATCCCATTTGCTCCCTTAGTAAACCCTCAATCAGTTCCTCTGAGGCATGTACCGGAGTTCCGTTTATTTCGCCGCTGTTGAGCATGATGGTTTTGAGTCCGGCATCAATGGCTTTTTGAAAAGCGGGACGGTGGAATTCCTGAATTTGCTGCATGGAGAGCGATACCGGAGTTCGATCCCAGCCTGAGCGTGGATCTGAATATCCCAGAAAATGTTTGCCTGTAGCAGCTTGTTTGTAGGGTGCAGTTTTCGTGTTGTTTTGTATGCCTTTGGTGAAAGAGGCACCCATTATTCCAGCCAAATGTGGGTCTTCGCCAAAAGTTTCGTAAAAGCGAGCCCAAAGTGGATTTACACAAATATCCAGAATTGGCGCAAAAATCCAGTGATGACCAATATCAGCGGTTTCATAGGCGGTTACCCATCCTGAATAGTGAGCATTTTCCGGATTAAAGCTGGCAGCGATGTTTATGTTATGAGGGAAAATGGTTGAATTGCGCAGATAATTAGCCCCATGAATATGATCGATACCGTAAATAATTGGGATACCCAGGCGGGATTCTTCAAGGGCTATTTTGGTCAGTTCGTTAGAAAAATTATACCATTTTAAGGGATCATCAGCCTCACCATTTAAGAATGAACCAATATGATGTTCGCGCAGTAGTTTTTTTGCTTTTTCTGCGTCGAATGCTACGTCTTTTTGCTTACCGGTGGTATTTATGAGGGTGATATCGAGTTGCGTCATCTGACCCACTTTTTCGGGCAGAGTCATGCGTGAAATGAAATCTTCGACACGACGGGAGATATCCTCGTCAGGATTTTGGTATAGAGGTTTAATGGCGATAGTACCGGTTTTTTTAGTAATTAAACTATTTTACAGAGCTATCTCT
Source organism: Balneolales bacterium (assembly GCA_007116685.1). Lineage (GTDB taxonomy): Bacteria > Bacteroidota > Rhodothermia > Balneolales > Natronogracilivirgulaceae > SKIC01. The sequence goes on along the minus strand of SKIC01000018.1, from coordinate 1,212 downwards.
GACACTTAAAGACACAGGAACAAGGTTGGTATAGCCTGTATTTTGTCCGTAATCATTGTTCTCGAGTCTGCCTAAAATCAAATCAAGTACTTTTTTCCCAAGTATATGATAGGGAGTATTAACAGATGTGATGGAAGGGTTGTAGAACTTGCATTTAGGTAAATCATCAAAACCGGCAATTGCCACATCTTGAGGTATGCGTATGCCATCTTTTAAGGCTGCGTGTATAAATCCAATCGCTACATCATCATTACTACAGAAAATGGCTTCGGGTTTGTGTTCGCTGTCTTTGTAGCTCTGATATGCTCGAAGACCGGATTCCAAAGAATAATCGCCTTTAAAATCCCAAATAAATTCGAGTTGATCAGATTCTGCAATGTAGTCTACGAAGCCATTTTTACGCAGTAGGGCTTCAGATCTGGAACTTGGACCTTGAATATGCCCAAAAGTGCGATATCCCTGCTCTTCAAAGTGACTTGCTACGCTGTAACCGCCACGGTAATTGTCGAAAGTTACGGTATCTAGTACGGGACTTACAATTGGCGCTGTAGATACAATAGGAAAGTTATGAGGCGCTTCTTTAAGTAATTTTCTGTAGTCTTTTTCGACGAACTCAGGCAGAAAAATTACAGCGGCATCAAAACCAGAGTTCTTAAGATTAGCAATCGTTTCTATGTAATCAGATTTAGAATATCGAACACTTAATAATTGAATAGTTGCGTTTGTATTTTGGGAAGCGTGATCAAAGCCATTGAATAGGGAAGAAAAAAATTCACCGGTATGTAGATAGGTCACTAAAGCAATGTTGACCGTACTTTTTAAATTAAATGGTGTGCTGTCAAGTTGAATAGGATAATTTAAGCGTTGCGCACTCTCAAAAATCTTACGTTCTTTTTCTCCACTAATTTTGCCTGTTCTGGTTAATGCTCTTGAAACTGTAGATATGGATACGCCTGCATCTTCTGCGATGTCTTTTAGAGTAATTTTCTTTCTCATACTGTATTTGGGGTACTTATAAGGATGCTAACAATTGGAGGCAAATATACTAAGCAAAATCAGATTGTGGAAAAAATAACTCAAATTAGTGCAATTATTTTCCCAATTAAATTCAGCGCTACGTATTGATAACTTACCATTTAAAAAAAAAGCACCCTGCAATATGCAAGGTGCTTTCTCCTGTTACACCACAGGTGTATGTTACTTCATTAAGAG
>SKIC01000312.1 GCA_007116685.1 Balneolales bacterium | reverse complement strand
ATTATACCGTACTTTTGCAGGCTTTGGCTGAAAACCCGGGAATGACGGGACGAGTGACTTTTTCCGGCTTTTTGAATGAAGAAAAGAAAAAATCATTCTGGCAAAGAATAGATTATTACGTCTTACCTTCGCATCATGAGAACTTTGGAAGAGCACCGGCTGAGGCCTTAGCAGAAGGGATTCCCGTAATCATCAGCGAAGAAGTAGATATTGCCGATAAGGTTAAGCAATACATGTGTGGGATTGTGAGTGAAACGACTCAGGAATCTGTGAAAAGTGCGCTAAAATCGGCATTGGGTGTTACCGATGAGGCTTATAAAAAAACGTCTCAACAAGCACTAATCTGTGCTGAGAAAGAATTTGCTCCGGAAAAGGTGTTACATCAATTGGAACAAATGTACGCCAGACGCTAATTTTTCAAAATGAATATTACCGGACTGATTCTCACATACAATGAAGAAGCGAATTTATCCCGAACATTAGCCAAGCTTACCTGGCTTCCTCGAGTAGTAATTGTTGATTCCGGTAGTGATGATGGTACAAAAGAAATAGCCAAAGGATTCGCGAATATATCCTGGTACGAGAGGGAGTTTGACAATCATACCAATCAATGGAATTATGGCCTTCAAGATACCGAAATAAACACAGAATGGGTTTTAGCACTTGATGCCGACTATCAAATTTCCGAAGAACTCGCTTCTGAAATCCAGCAAGTAATTTCTCAAAATCCGTCCGAAAATGCTTTTTGGATGAAGTTTGATTATGCCATCGATGGGGTAACTTTGAAATCCGGAATTTATCCCCCGGTAAGGGCGCTATATCGAAAGAATTTTGCAAAATATACTGATGACGGACATACCCAAAAACTTCAAATAACAGGTGAAACGGGGGATTTAAAGCAAAAAGCCATTCACGATGATCGTAAATCCATGAAGCGATGGTTAACCTCACAATGGAATTACGCTAGTCTGGAAGCAGGTAAATTACTTGCTTCTTCCAAATCAACATTAAGCAGACAAGACAAAATCCGGATTAGAAGTAAAATTACCCCCATAATCGTTTTCTTTTATTGTATTTTAATCCGTTCCGGCTGGAAAGACGGTTTAAAAGGTTGGCAATATGCCTGGCAGAGAATGATTGCAGAGGTTTTGCTACAGTACAGACTCAGTCAGGAAAGAAGCAAAAACTAAACTTTGCTAACCTTGAACATGGTATCTATTCACGGAATGGATTTTAGAATTTTATAAATGTATATACTCGGTATAAATGCCTGGCATGGTGATGCTTCGGCAACGCTTATTAAAAATGGCGAGGTTATTCTCGCAGTAGAAGAAGAACGTTTAAATCGGAAAAAACACTACGCTGGTTTTCCTACTTTATCTATCAAAGCATGTTTGGATAAAGCAAATATCTCGATTACTGATGTCGCGCATATTTGTACTTCTACAAAGCCTTCCGCAAATCTGAAGCAAAAAGTTTTATATAGTTTAAAGCGAGTTACCCGAATCCATTCCATGTTACGAGACCGTATAGGGAAAGTCGCTAAAACGAAAGATTTACGTACTATTTTGGCGGATGAACTTGGAGTAGCGAAAGAAGATCTTACTGCTGAAATTCACAATATTGAGCACCATTTAGCTCACATGGCCTCTGCATTTTTTGTTTCACCGTTTGATGATGCAGCCATTTTATCACTTGACGGAATGGGAGACTTCGTTTCTGCCAAGTGGGGAGAAGGCTCCGGAACAACCATTTCAACAGAGGGACAAATTGAGTATCCACACTCCATGGGATTTCTGTACACGGCAATCACACAGTTTTTGGGATTTCCTCATTATGGAGATGAAGGCAAAGTGATGGGTTTGGCACCTTATGGTAAGCCGGAATACATGGACCAATTTCGAGAGTTACTTAAAACGTATCCCGACAAAATGGGCTACGAGTTGAATTTAACATATTTCAGGCATCATGCGGAAGGCATTCAAATGCAATGGGATGATGGCCCACCGTCTATTGGAAAAATGTATTCTGAGAAAATGACGGAATTACTCGGTCCTGCCAGAAAGCCTAAAACAGAAATCACCGAAAAACATCAAAATATCGCCGCTTCCTTACAATTAAGAATTGAAGAAGTAGCTTTTGATTTACTACAGAAATTGCAAAAGAGCACAGGCAAAAAAGCACTGTGTTTGGCAGGTGGCGTTAGCCTAAATTCGGTGATGAACGGTAAGATATTGATGAACACCGATTTTGAAGATGTCTACATCCATCCCAATGCAGGTGATGGAGGAACTTCTTTGGGTGCTGCTTTTTATGTGTACAATCAATTACTCTCGCAAGAACGCAAACAGCCATTAGAGCATGCGTATTTAGGTTTGTCTTTCTCTGATGATGAAATTTCCGAGGCTTTAAAAAATGCAGTTCTGGAATCAAAAAAACTGACAAGCGACGAATTATATACTCAGACGGCTAAAGAAATTGCCGATGGAAATGTAGTGGGCTGGTTTCAGGGTGAAATGGAGTGGGGACCACGGGCTTTGGGAAATCGCTCCATAGTTGCTGATCCTCGCAGGTCAGATATGAAAGATGTTTTAAACGCCCGAATTAAGCGACGCGAATCATTTCGCCCGTTTGCACCATCTGTTTTGGAAGAGCACACCAGTAACTTTTTTGAGCAGGATTATCCGGCTCCGGCTATGTTGATGGTTTACCAGGTTCGCGAAGAAAAGCGAAAACTAGTGCCTGCCATTACACATGTTGATGGAAGCGGGAGATTACAAACGGTTAGAAAAGAACACAACGAACGGTATTATAAATTGATTTCGGCATTTCATAAACTGACGGAAGTTCCCATGCTATTAAACACCAGTTTTAACGAAAATGAGCCTGTTGTGTGTCGTCCCGAAGAAGCCATTGATTGCTTTTTGCGAACAAAAATGGATGTTTTAGCCATCGGTAATTATCTGGTCCGTAAAAAGGATTTATCGGATTCATCCCAAACCTGATTTTCTGATTTTATCCCATGAACATACTCGGTATATCTTGCTATTATCACGATTCTGCCGCCTGTTTGGTGCAAGATGGCGTTTTGGTTGCCGCTGCTCAAGAAGAGCGATTTACGCGTATTAAGCACGATGCCGAATTTCCCCAAAATGCCATAGATTACTGTCTACAAGAAGCAAATCTTAGCATTTCTGATATAGACATTGTAGCCTATTACGATAAGCCATTTCAGAAATTTGAGCGAATATTGGAAACGTATCTCGCCTATGCGCCGACTGGAATACGAAGTGCGTTAAAGGCAATTCCTATCTGGATTAAGAAGAAACTCTGGATTTCTGAATTGATTAAAGATGAGTTGGGCTACGATGGCGAAATGATTTTCTGTGAACATCACGAATCGCATGCAGCATCGGCATTTTATCCTTCGCCGTATGAGGAAGCAGCAGTATTAACCATGGATGGCGTTGGCGAATGGGCAACAAGTTCATGGGGAATTGGAAAAGGAAATGAATTGACGCTTACCCATGAAATGCACTTTCCGCATTCTATTGGTTTGCTTTATTCCGCATTCACATATTTCGCAGGTTTTAAGGTCAATTCCGGTGAGTATAAGGTCATGGGTCTTGCGCCCTACGGCAAGCCGATTTATAAAGATATCATTCTCAAAGAACTGATTGATTTACGAGAAGATGGTTCTTTCCGGATGAATATGCCTTATTTCAACTACTGCCAGGGGCTGACTATGACATCCAGAAAGATGAACAAACTTTTTGGAGGCCCGCCCCGAAAACCGGAGTCAAAAATTACCCAACGCGAGATGGATTTGGCTGCTTCCGTGCAGGCTGTTGTGGAAGAAATCATGTTGCGTATGGCAAAACATGTCCGCAAAGAAACCGGAATGAAGTATTTGTGTTTAGCCGGTGGCGTAGCCTTAAACTGTGTTGGCAATGGAAAACTTCTCCGGGAAAGAATTTTTGATGATATCTGGATTCAACCTGCGGCCGGAGATGCCGGAAATGCTCTTGGAGCTGCCATGTTTGCCTGGCATCAATATTTGGAGAAGCCCAGAAAAGTAAATGCTGATGGAGATTCCATGTTTGGTTCTTATCTGGGACCAGAATTTTCTGATGATGAAATCAAAAAAGCTCTGGAGAAAAAAGAAGCTGCTTTTCATCACATTGGGGATGAAAAACTTTTTGATGAAATAGCAAAGTTGATTGACGAAGGGAATGTAATCGGATGGTTTCAAGGGCGTATGGAATTTGGCCCCCGTGCCTTGGGTAACAGATCCATATTGGGTGACCCAAGATCACCGGAAATGCAAAAGACCATCAATCTGAAAATCAAATTCAGAGAGGGTTTTCGCCCCTTTGCCCCAAGCGTGATGGAGGAACATATTTCAGAGTATTTTGAAATTGACAGACCATCACCATACATGCTTTTGGTGGCTGATGTAGTATCAGACAAACTCAAGAATGTGGAGGAGAAAGCAGATGGTTTCGACAAATTGAATCAGGTTCGGTCAGAGCTTCCGGCTATCACTCATGTGGATAATTCTGCGCGAATTCAGTCCGTATCAAGTAAAACCAATCCCCGCTATCACGCACTCATTTCGGCTTTTTATAAACGTACCGGTTGTCCCGTAGTTATAAACACTAGCTTTAATGTAAGGGGAGAACCGATTGTGCGAACTCCGGAAGATGCCTGGAGATGTTTTATGCGCACAAATATGGATGTATTGGTAGTTGGGAATTACGTGCTTTATAAAGGTGAGCAGAAACCACTGGATGAAGACAGTAGCTGGAAAGAAGAATTTGAGCTCGACTAATAATGAGTATTTTTGCTGAAATAGAAACCACAGATAAAAAAGTCAGAGATTTTGGAATCCTGATGTTTATTGTGCTGGGGTTGATTGTTCCGTTATTCATCGTATGGAAATATGCCTGGACTTGGCAGCCATTGGCTTCCTGGTTTTTGGGAGCAGGACTTTTCTTTTTATTGGGAAGTATCATTCTCAAGCCATTATTTCGTTCCATCTACAAGGGGTGGATGGCTTTTGCGATAGTGCTTGGTTTAATCGTGAGTTCCATAATTATCACTCTGGTTTATTATTTGATGATTACTCCGGTTGGTGTTGTACGAAGAGTTTTTAGTAGTGCTGATCCATTACAGGTTAAACGAAGTGCTGCTGATAACGAGAGCTTTTGGATTCCTAAAGAACCGATCAAAGACAAATCTCGCTACCAAAAACTGTATTAATGCCGCACAGATACCGAATAGCCATTTTAGTTGATCGATGGAGTATCGGTGGGGTTCCTATGGTAATCAAAGACCATTGCCGTTTGTTGGAATCCCAAGGGCATAAAGTGAAAGTAATCACATATTATCCCTCGAATAAACCTGAAGATTTACATGCCGGGTTTATGTCTTTGGAGGCTAAAAGCAGAGGCGATATTAAAGCACTGAAAACTCTTCGTAGTTTTTTTGATAATTGGCAGCCTGATGTAATTCACGATCATTTTGGGGGATTATGGTCTGCGTCATTTTTATTCAATAAACGCTGGAGACGCCGGGCAATTCTTCATTATCACAATGAATTTAAAGCAGTTAGTGACAGTCCTGATGAATCCCGAAAATTCAGAGATTCTATTTTCCTGCGTTTTTTACTTAAGCGATATCGAATAGTTCTCACAGTTAGCGAGCACAACAGGCAACGCCTGCTGGCACATAGTAACTTAGTAGAGAGTCAGGCTGAAGTTTGTTACAATAGTTTAGATAAAGAGCATTTTTTAAGCTCCAGATCTCAGGGCAAAGATGTTCGAAAAAAACACGGAATCCCCGGAAATGCATTGTTTATCGGTAGCCTCGGACGCTTGGTTTATGAAAAAGGTTTCGACAGTGTTGTTGAAACGATGATCGCTTTGCATAAAAAAGGCTATAAGGCATTTGTACTTGTAGCCGGTGAAGGCGATGAAGAAATTGGCAAACAAATTGAGGCTACAGTTGCAGATGCCGGGCTAAGTGAGTTCTTGATACGGACAGGTAAAGAACCAAATACCGTTGATTATCTAAAGTCGCTGGATTTTTTCCTGATGTGCTCACGCCAGGAACCTTTTGGGCTGACTATTCTAGAATCCATTGCCTGTGAAACTCCTGTAGTTGGGTTTGTACCGGAAGCAGGTGGTGGACCAACGGAAATCATCAGCAAATACAAGAATGGCGTTTTATTGGAAAAGAGAAACCCTGATGAACTTGCTGATGTCATAATTTCTCTATTCGAAAACAAGTCAGAACGCTCAAAATTGATTAAGAATGCAAGTGATACGCTGAACGAATTTCATCCCGAGAAAACACTTATTCAACTGGAAAAGTTATATCATCGAGTAGTAAACTATAAATAGAGGGCGTAAATCGCCGATAGTTTATTCAGAGACGTGGAAACGGATTTCACGTAGTTGTGTTCCGTATTTGTTTAAAATCTCAACCCTCCAGGCGCCGGGCTGCAACGTTACGGAGGAATATGTACGCCAGTTTGGAGAATCACCAACACGGCTATCCATAAAGAAGTATTCTTCGTCTTCGTAAAACCAGCGAAATTCAACGTTATGCATGCCTGTAGTGTTATGAATTCTAGCGAATGCCCAGGCGCGTTCGTCATCCATGGTGTAACTTTGCACAATATCAATGGGTTCTCGTTCTACTACATCTCTACAGAGAAGGAAATCTATAATATAGAGCGTATCTTCAGAGCTAGTTACGTAATTGCTTTCCCATAAAATTTCTGCCTTAGACGGAACCGAAAGCAAAAGCCATGCACACATAAAAAAACTTAAAACCCAGATATTTCTCATTACTGATGAAGAAGTTGGTCGATGTTTATCCTTATTATTATTCAGATACTGAAAGATTGTTTCTGATTTTTAGGAGATCAAAATCCAGTTTGTATGCTGGTCAATGGCGAATTATTGGTGGAAAGTGTGAAAAAGATGAGAATCGGAGTGAATCTGCATTAAGAGAACTTACAGAAGAAACCGGTATCTATCCAAATAAATTATGGGTAATACCTTCAATAAATCAATTTTACGAACCAGAAACCGATCAAATTCATCATATTCCTGCATTTGCCGCAGAAATGCCCTTTCAGCAAATAGTTTTGAACCACGAACATGATACGTTTTTATGGTTACCCGCTCAGGAAGCCGCTAATAAGTTATTATGGCCTGAGCAAAAGCGATTATTATTATTAACTGATGCAATTTTATCGTCAAATTCCGTTTTACCTGAATGGGATATTCGCCTACATAGTGAATAGTTTTCTGCTGTGTTTCGCACTGCAATTCCGTATCTTTCCACGTTTTATCAAACCTCGAAAAAATATTATTTCATGCTCGTTTTAGTAATTAATTGCGGTAGCTCATCCGTTAAGTACGATCTTATAGAAACAGAAACCGAAAAACAGTTCTGTACAGGAATGGTGGAGCGTATTGGAGCTGTAACGGCTATAGTAAAGCACAAGCCGGCAGATGGTAAGGAAATCAAAGATTCCAAAGTAATTCACAACCATACCGATGCCTTAAAACAGATTCTCGAATTTTTATTAGATGAAGAAAATCAGATTGTAGAGAAGAAATCTGATATCAAGGCGGTGGGACACAGAGTTGTTCACGGTGGTGAGCAATTCAAAGATTCTGTACTCATTGATGATAATGTAATTGAAGCCATAGAACAGGCTATAGATTTGGCTCCTTTGCACAATCCTCCCAACCTTAAGGGAATTCAAGCTGCAATGGAGGCTCTTCCAAATGTGCCCCATGTGGCAGTATTTGACACGGCTTTTCATCATTCATTACCGGCTCATGCATACCTGTATGGCATCCCTAATCGTCTATATCGCAGATATAAAATCAGGCGCTACGGCTTTCACGGAACATCACATTATTTCGTGAGTAGACAATACTATAAACGTATTGAGAAACCGGTGTCAAAAACCAAAGTTATTACTTGTCATCTTGGTAACGGGGCGTCTATCGCTGCTATTGATGGTGGTAAGTCTGTTGATACTTCTATGGGATTTACACCCCTTGCAGGTTTAGTGATGGGTACCAGATGCGGTGATATCGACCCGTCTATCTTATTTTATTTGGTTGAAAAAGAAGAACTTAATCTACATAGCCTACATGCTTTGGTAAATCGTCATAGTGGTCTTTTGGGATTAAGCGGATTTGCTTCAGATATGCGCGATTTAATTAACGAAGCAGATAATGGTGATAGAAGATGCCAACAGGCCATCGATGTATTTTGTTACAAAATCAAGCAATATATAGGATCATACATGGCTTCACTGAACGGTTGTGACGCCATTATTTTTACAGCCGGTATTGGAGAAAACTCTTACAGAATTCGCGAACAAGCCGTTTCAAATATGGAAGGATTGGGAATTATCTTAGACAAAGAAAGAAACAAATCTGTAAAACCCGGTCAAATAGAGCGAATTAGTACTGATGATTCAAGAACAGAAGTTTTGGTAGTTCCGACGAATGAGGAACTTGTAATTGCCATTGATGCAGCCAAGATTGCTCAGGCTTCATCACAATCCCCCTGGATTTAAAACTCTCGTGAAAAATAGACTGCTAATAGGTTTAGTCCTGTTGATTCTGATATCCGCCGGATGTACAAATTCGCGCTGGATAATCAATGAGGAGCCAAAAACCGATTATAACGATCGGCAACTGGTAGATTCCAGACCTGTGTTACTTTTGGAAAGCGAACCGAGTCTTCGTGATCCGGTTCTTATTTTAACCACTGCGGAATTGAACGAGGTAGAATACGCTATACGATTGGTTTCAGAGCGCTATGTTCAAAAGTATCGCCCCAGATATCTAACCTTGGGTCTTGGACTCGGAACTGCTGCAATTGCTTTTTATCTGGCAAGCAGCGACGAACCTTTTTCTCAAGAGTTTACTACAAATGAGCAACGAGCTTTGTATATGTTGGGTGGTGCGGCGACGCTTTCATCATTTTTGAGTATGCGACCTGTTGGAGAACCCAGGCCAACCGGGGAATCTCAATTATTGGATAAGGTTGGATACACGTCTGGCTCAGACACATCATTTGTAGCAGTTAACAATCAAATTAATGGACGTTTAATACACCAGAATGCTGTTTTGTCAGAATCTGATGGGTTCTTCATCAGAGATGGATTCGCAGAAATCAATTTATTTGAAGCATTTGAAGATGTATCTATTCAAAGTCAAACTCCGGAGCCGTTTCAAGTGGAGTTTGAGTATGAAAACCGTCAGTTCTCTTTCGAATTCCCAGTGGAATCCATTTTTCAACCATTTATTGTTATCAATCGGGATAATGCAGCCCTGCGCTCCCAGCCATCTAACAGTTCTGGACAAACCTTGGCAAATCTCGAAATAGATAGTTTTATCCCACTTCAGGAAATTACAGAGGATGGATGGTTTTCGCTTAGATACAATCTTATGGATGCTTATGTAAGCAGTGATGACGCTTTTATAGAGTGGCGTTTGGGACAGGCCGAAAATATAGCTGCCATGCAAACGGAAGATGTGGCTTATGGTGATGTAGATATTGAAGTTGGACTCAGGGAGGTTCCGGTTCAGGAAAATCGGGTTGGGGTAATCTTCGCTCTGGGTAATTATCGTGGTAGTGTGGTGGATATACCCAATGCTGATAGAAGTGCCAGATTAGCCAGAGATTATATGATTACCACGCTTGGTATTTCTCAAGATCGTAT
>SKIC01000076.1 GCA_007116685.1 Balneolales bacterium | reverse complement strand
TGGAAAGTCGAACACCATTAATCTAGCAGATATTGAGAAAATTAAGGTTTTGCAGACAGGATTAGATCACAAAGTAGGCGTTTCTAAATTGTACATCAGTTCAGGAACAAATGAGATTTTGATTCCCGGCTTAGATAATGCCCATAACCTGCAAGAACTTTTGGATAAAGCAGTGGCTCAGGAAAAAAAGCGAGTTGCACTTCAGCAAGAACTAAAAAATAAGCGCCCCAAGCATCAGCCCGGAAGCCTGGAAAAAATGAATGACCTCGTTGGGATGTGGCAGCAAGGCTTACTAACAGACGAACAATTTGAGGAAGAACGGAAAAAGTTTGAATCCTGAGATTCAAACTTTCATCCTATTTAATCAGCATCATTTTTCTGGTTTGTACCATTTCCCCGGCTCTTAATCGGTAGAGATACAATCCACTTGAGAGATTCGAAGCGTCAAACTCTGCTGTATGATGTCCACTTTGCAGGCCTTGACTTACAAGAGTTGCTACTTCCCGACCCAACATATCATAAACAACCAACTCTGCGTGTATTGCTTCCGGCAAACTAAACGTAATTTGGGTAGTCGGATTAAATGGATTTGGATAATTGGCATATAGCATAAATGAAGTCGGTTCTTGACCTGATTCACCACTCAATACTTCCGATTCTGTAAGAATAAATGTTCGTTTAGTTTGATTAGCCATTGTAATGGTAACTGCTTCATCCGGAAATAATTCATAATACTCGCCACTGCTTATTTCATTTAGCACAAGAGCTGATGGCTCCTCACTAAAAACCGATTGAATTTGCACCTTCGGCTGCTCACTTTGGATAATCAAAACTTTCTTATCGCCAGGCTGCCAGTCTCTGATTGTGGCTTCATTGCCATGACCTAATTCCCATGCTATTCTAGCAGATTGTGCATCAAAACTTGGAGGTATACTAACCGATTGCCTGAGATTCTCTACCGCTGATATTGCCGAAAAACTATCTTCAGTTCGCATTTCCAATCTGAAATATTTAATACTTTCAGAATTACGATTCACATCATGAACCCCGCTGGCTGCCAATTGAACCGATCGCTGAAAACCTAATTGCGCATTAGCAGCATCACTCTCTACAAAATAAGATCGGAAGGGCTCGAGCATTCCATTAAACTGCTGATTTGTCGGTAAGGACTGATGCGAACCATCCGCAGAATACGTTCGGTACGATTGATTTTCGGCATCCCAGCTGTGGATACTTTGCTTTGCATTCTGGGTAGCATTATTGGCATAAATAGCATCCCAGGAAAGTGCCTCTGTGTATGGATTCCCGATTAATTTCCAGCCACCATGTTCCTGAGATGGTGTTGGTAAATCCAAACTTACGTCATCTGTAAATTGTGTTTCAGTGCTCCATAAAGATTTTGGCCATCCGGCTTCGTAGCCATCAAAATCGTTGTCAAACAAATACATAATCACACCCTTACCGGCTGAATTTCCACCCGTACTTTTGGTTCCGAAAGTTTGTGTGACTTGTTCCGGACTCTGCCAGGCTTGTTGCTCATTGGGATTGTAAAACAACACATTTGAATTACCGCTAGCGTTATTTGCCCCAGTAAATCCCTGCATATACAAAGGTGATAAGCTTTCATAGCTGTGCGACTGTCCGGGCAATGATAGCATATACCAGCCAGAATTACCCTCTAGCTTATGATGCAATCCTTGTTTAAAGTCTTCAATCTCAACAGGAAGTAACTGCATGTTTTGATTGAATTGTCCAACTACGCCGGTAAAGGTTACTAAGCCTTGAGGAATTTCCTGGCCAACCAAGGCGGAATTTGTTGAGTTAGATATTCGAACTTCAACATCACTACTATTACCATCGGCATCTGTAAGCGAATAAGAGGTATTTATAGAAAATGTACCACTTTGGGTAAACCGGACATTGGGAATTCGGACAAGTCTGCCTTGATTTTGCGAACCTTCAGAAACGATTTCCGATAAACTCATAAACTTTGGGCGAGGTAATAGATTATCAGAGCTTAATATTTCAGCAAGAAATATATCGCCCTGATTTATTTGAAATAGTTGATTAAAAATTGATATTTCGCCCTGCAGTAACAAATGATCACCGCTAGTAATTTCACCACTATTTACCGCATCTCTAAAAGTTCCGCTTGTTTGTCTGATTACAAAACCTCCGGTCTCATCCTGGATATATGTAAAATCTCCTTTTGTTCTAGTTACTATACCCTGGATGCTTACGGTATCGCCCTCGCTCATATTTCGCACCTCATCCAAATTTATAGTTGGAATACCTCTGGATAAATTTGATTTATCAAAACGCGCATAAACCGGATAATGATCGGAAGCTTCGCTGGTATAATTATTTATATAAGTGGGTACTAGAGTTCTGACGCTACGCTCAATATAAGACTCATGCATATTACTGCTTACTATCATGTGGTCTATAAAACCGTAAGGAGATTTTCCAAAACTATAGCCGTTCATCTCATTCATCACATAGGTAATGGCCTCATAATTATCCGATTCCACAAAGTTAACATACGGAGATGCCGGGGC
>SKIC01000318.1 GCA_007116685.1 Balneolales bacterium | reverse complement strand
TTTTTGCGATCGTACTTTCTGGCATACTCAAAAGCCGAAGTAATAATGCGCTCACTAGCCTCACGGTTTACTACCGCTATAGATTCCGCATTATCTTCATCGCCATCTACATATTGCTCTCTTCCGATATACATACCCTGAGTATTCTCACGAAAAAGTACTAAATCGACATGCTGTACGGGAGCTTTTACTCCGGGTAAAGATTTTGCCGGACGAATATTGCTATATAATTGAAAAGTCTGTCGAAGTTGCACATTGATACTTCTGAAACCACCACCAATTGGAGTTTCCAAAGGACCTTTAAGAAAAACTTTATGCTCTTCAATCAAGTCGAGAGTTTCCTGTGGGAGCGGGTTACCTGTTGCCTCGTAGGCATTCATGCCAGCTTTTGCTTCAATCCAATTAATTTCCGCCCCTGCTGATTTTAGGATTTGTCTAACCGAAGATGAGATCTCGGGGCCAATACCATCTCCTGAGATATAAACGATGTTATGCATAATATTTTTGGTTTCGACGTTTGCGCCGCAATGTATAATGATTTTAAAATGTGCTTGAATTTACCAAAAAAAGGATGGGAAAAGAAACGGGCTTACATTCACTTAAGCGCAAAAAAAAAGCCATATCTCAGAAATTGAAATATGGCTTTGGTGAATCGGGAGGGGCTCGAACCCTCGACCCACGGCTTAAAAGGCCGTTGCTCTACCAACTGAGCTACCGATTCTCCGTTTTTCGAAAGACTTCAAATATAAGGACTCACAGACCGTTTGGCAAGCACCTTTTCAACCTTTTTTTCGAATCAAAAACTGTCTCTCTGAAAATTATCTATTCAGATTCAATCCGTGATTCAATACCTTTCCTGCTTGTTTAGTATCAATAATGAGATTTTCTTGTTAAACACTCATTATAAATAAAAACTTTACTTCTGTTTTATTCCTGTGATTATCAATCAAATTACTATTCCCACGCCATTTTTAGTAGGACCTGTGAACATATGGCTTATCAAAGACGGAAAAAATATTCTAATCGATTGCGGCCCCAAAACACCTGAGGCACGCATTGCTTTGGAAGAAGCACTCTCCAAACATAATCTCACCTTTAGCGATATTGACGAGATTTGGCTCACACATGCACACCCTGATCATTTTGGTCTGGCTGGCGAAATTCAGAAACTCCGAAATATCCCGGTTAAACTTCATCCTGCCGAACGGGATAACCTTGATAGTACAAGCAACAGCGATTTATTCAGGCAATTGTTTTTAGAGGGTGGAGTACCCGAAGAGCACATTCAAACCATGAAGCAGCAGAGGCTATGGTATATTCCATTTTTCACAGTTCCGGAGATTACATGGATTGAGGCTTCCTCAGAATTATCCTCTGGGAAAAATGTTTTTAAAACCATCGCAACTCCCGGTCACTCACCCGGTCATCTTTCTTTTCTTCATGAAGAATCCAATTCCTTGATTGGCGGTGATGTTTTGATTGAGCACGTTAGCAGCAATGCACTCATCTCATTTGATGAAGACGGGAATCGTAGAAATAGTTTGGCAGAACTAAGGGAAAGTCTTGAAATGCTATCTGATTTCGGTGGAGTAGTTTATCCGGGACATGGAGAAGTCATTTTAAATCCTTCCAAAACAGCACAAAATCATTTAGATGCTCAGGATAAGCGCTATCATGCAATACTTACGAGTATTGGGAGAAATCCAAAGACCTGGTTTGAAATAACGCAATCTATTTTCCCAAAAAGTAACAAACAGGATTACATTTTTCTAACGCTTTCAGAAGTATTGGGATATTTAGATCGTGGAGTTTTAGAGGATAAACTTAAGCGCTCTTTAAAAGAAGATGGAAAAGCCTATTACCAATTGGCTTAGCGGCTTTTATTCATTGCAGCACGCAACTGAAGCAGTAATTTACCTACAATCTGAGAAATTCTGGCTTCAGATAAGCCAAGAAGCATAGCAATTTCGTTGAGCGTTAAGTCCTCGTAGTAATACAGACCGAGGATAATTCGATCACGCTCTTTAAGTTTTTTGATGTGATTCTGAAGGATTTTATTCATTCCTTCCCGCTCGAGTTCCTCGTCCGGCTTTTCGATATTTTTATCTTCGATATAGGTGCCAATTCCTTCAGAGCTGTCGTCGTAGCGATTGGTATCCAATGATAAAATAGAACGCTGTTGTACGCTTTGGAGCATGGTGTAATAATCTTCGATGCTCATGTCCATTTCACGGGCTATCTCTTCGTCTTCAGGTTCCCTGCCTAGTTTTTGCTGAAGCCGCTCCATGATTTCCTGAGCTTTACCAAAATTTGCTCTGTGCAAACGTGGCATCTCATCAATTTTACGAAGATAATCGATTACTGAGCCACGAATTCGATAATAAGCGAAGGTATTGAATTGAACATTCTTCTCTTTTTCGTAATTATCTAAAGCGTGCAACAAACCCATGATTCCTGCGGATTCCAGGTCTTCAAATTGAGAAAGTGGATTATCCGGCTTGTTGACTTTGCCCACAATGCTTTTTACTAAAGGCATTGCCTTGGTAATAATAGCATTTCGAAGAGCTGTGGTGGGCTCGTCACAATAAGCATCAACCAATTCCTGGAGGGTTTGGGCCATAAACTATTCGTTCAGAATAAATACTTGGTTCAATTCTAACACTATTATAACAGTGCCAGTTTTAAGGAACAAATGTACTCAAATTCTAAAACCTTTTCGCAATTAGCTTAAAGAGATTTCAAAACAGCCATTCTAAGTTTTAGGTAGGCTGTTGCGAGCCCTGATTTTCCGGCGCTTGCGCTTGCTCATCCTCTTTTGTTTCCGCCTCATCAATCTTTGGCTTACGTATAATTTTCACCATAATCATGGTTAGAAAATAGATCACATTCATTGCCACAAACACAATCACACTACGAAACAAAGCTGCTTCAAAACTACTGCCAAGCAGTATTAGTGATGCAAAAAGGAGTAATGCTATGGCTATGAAAACCTGAAACATAATTTGCGCTGATTAAGCCGGTTTTAGGACTGTATTTTTCTTTGACAAACCAATCAAAGCAGAGGCAATGTATTCCACCTCTTTACTCACCTGATGCTCAGGAATAGAACGTACAAATGGAATCTGGTCACTTACTGATTTTCGAACATTTTCATCCATGGGGATAAATCCCAAGTATGGAAATTCACGATTCATAAAGTGACGCACGATGGTATTAAACCGTTTTAATACGTTTTGGGCATCCTCTTCGCCATCAGCAAAATTCACTACCGCGGTGAACGGATACGTTGGGTCAACTTCCAATACGAACTTGCAAAATCGATACACATCAGAAATAGCCGTAGGCTCACCCACAACTACGAGCATTCCCATATCCGCACGGTCTAAAGCCCAGAAACTTAAATCAGAAGCACCGGCAGGAGTATCAATCAGAATAAAATCATTCTCTAAACGCAGTTTTCTCAATATGGCATCCAAAGTAGGATATAAAACCGACCAGTCCATGGCTTCGGCATCGGGTTCATCAGCACCTGTAACTAAGGTAAAACCACCTTCTGTTTTTAACATTACTTCGTCTATTCCGGCTTTGCCTTTTCGCACATCCATCACTGTTCCGGGAATGGATTCATTCAAAAGAGCCGCACAATTTGACAAACCTAAATCAGCATCCACTACGGCAACTCTGTATCCTAATTGTACAAGTTTTTCGGCTGTATTTATGGTCACAAGGCTCTTTCCCACACCGCCTTTCCCACTGGCAATGGCTACGATATAGGACTGATGTAATTTCTTTTTAATCATATCTCGGTAGTAAAATTAGGACACAGGTGATAGAATTTTTTCGGCAAACCATGCAGGACTAAACGCACTCACATCATCAGGCGTATTCTGACCCATGCTCATGTAACGAACACTGCACCCCAATGTTTTCAGAAAGGGAATTAGGTGTCCCCAGCGGCGGGTTTCATCCAGATGTGTGATGGCAACATAATCCGGTTGGAGCGGATGATTGGTTGCATAGGCCTCACGGAAATAATAGTTCTCCATGGTGGCATTAATAACAAAATGAATTTCCACAGGAAGAACGGACGCTAATATTTGTCTGATTTTCCAGTATTCGCGGAAAGCGGATTTTTTTTCAAGACTAATGGAAGGCGTATCAAAAAGTACATAATCAAAATCTTCCAGCTTGGGCATCAATTTCGAGACATCAATCCCGTCTCTGACTTTAAAAAACGGCAAATCATGATCTTTGGCGAATGGCTCAAGAATGGTGTAGGTTTTGGAATTCCCTCTCGGTTCTACTGAAACCAGAGCAACATCACTGTCGCCCATAAAATCTTCGCTGGTCACTAATTTCATGATGAGCGTAGTTTTCCCGGAACCTGATGGCCCGGCAAAAATCATATTCTTTTGAGCAGCGGGCGGCATGGCAATCGTGAGTACATCCCTGATTATTCGGGATAACTCGAACATGAACGATTCGTTGTCATCAAAAGGGTCAATTCCTTTATCCAAAACTTGCTTAAACCACTGTGAAACGGTTGTTGCTCGCAAACCGGAATCGAGTAGTTGTTGAAATGAGGGATGACTAACATAATCCAAATTTGCGGAAACCACACTATCACTCAGCATAGCCTGCAATTGATCAAAACGGCGATGTAGTGCTGTAACTTCTCGACTTACTGAATCCGTGTGATACGTCTTCTCGGCTTGCTCACGGATGTCTTCTTCATCAAGGTCTGGGATATTAATCAGCGACTTTCGTCTGCGAGACATCGGTGCTTCTAACGGGTCCGCTTCTTCCACTTCAGGAAACTCAGGAACATCTTTTTTCCTGCTTTTGCGAGTAGTTTTCGCCTCGGGTTCTTCTTCAATTTCTTCTTCTGAAGCTACTTCAGGAGTAGTTTTCGCCATAGGTTTGCGCACATCGCTACGCTTATAAAAAACATTACGGAATCCTTCGTCCTGTTCTTTGTCTAAATCATCAGGTTCGTCGGCTACCGTATCCAGTTTATCATCAACCATCACGGTAATGGCTGCCGGCCTTTTTCCTTCCGGTGGAACAGATTCCAGCAAAACCACATCATCACCAAGCTGATCTTTGGCATCACGCATGGCTTCATTAATGGTAGCACCGTAAAACTTCTTGAGTATCATCAGGCAGTAGTTTCAGCGAGTTCTTCGTTTAAGGTGATGCGCGAATGTGTTTTTATCTGCGTATCAACCGTGATATCGTTGTAGGACAATACGGAGATTTCCGGCAATATCGGAACCAAAAACTCATAAAGAGTTGGGCGAAGTACCGGAGAAGTTAATAGCACAGGATCCATGCCTTCACCTATCATTTTTTCAAAGGATTTTGAGGAATTGATATAAATCCGCTCTACCGTTTCCGGGGTGAATCCAAGCGTATTTGAGTTCAGATTACCTTTTTGAGCCTGCGCAATCAGATGGCTTTCCAAGGTGGAATCGAGAACCGCAACTTGTACTTCACCATTAGCATCTTTGAATTGACGTGTTATAGTATCAGCCAATGCAGCACGCACATATTCGGTTAAAACGTCCGTATTCTGTGTTTGGCTATGATAATCAGCCAGAGTTTCCAGAATGGTTACCAAGTCACGAATCGGGACACGCTCTCTAAGCAGTTTTCGAAGTACTTTTTGAACCGCACCCAATTTCATGGTATCAGGGATTAATTCTTCAATCAACGCCGAATTGGTTTCTTTCACATTCTCTATGAGACGGCTGACCATCTGTCTATCCAGCAATTTGTATGCGCTGCGCTTGAGCACTTCCATCAGATGCGTGGTAATTACAGCTCCGGATTCAATCACCGACAAACCGTATTTCTCCGCCTCGGATTTGTTTTTGCCACTTACCCAAACGGCATCCATACCAAATGTAGGATCCTTCGTGCGGATACCCTGAATGGGCACATCAAAGTCAGTTGGGATTAAAGCCAGATAATATCCCGGAAGTAAGTCTCCTTCTCCCTGAGCGATACCACGCAGTTTTATGATATAATTATTTGCATCAAGCTGAACATTATCCCGAATTCGAATTGGAGGAACAATGATTCCCAATTCCACGGCAAGCTGTTTTCTGAGTGAAGTCATTCTATCCAGTAAATCACCTCCTTGCTCAGGATCTACAATGGGGATAAGGCTATAGCCGATTTCCAATTCCAAAGTATCAACCAAGAGATAATCTTCGACCTTTTCTTCAGGAGCTTTTTCAGGAACTTGCGCTTGTCGCTGCTCTTCATCCCATTGCTCATTTTCGGCTTTGTTTCTACGATAAGCGATGTAAAAGAAAATAGCGGCTAATAACCAGAAAGGAAGAATAGGCATTCCGGGGATGACACCCATGATAATCAAGAAAGCACCGCCGATGGTTATGGTCTTGGCGTTTCCCATCAATTGGTCTGAAATTTCCTGACCAAGATCTGCTTCAGCTGCTGCGCGAGAAACGATAATACCGGCAGCCGTAGAAATTAAGAGAGATGGAATCTGAGAAGCCAGACCATCACCAATGGTAAGTAGAGTATAAATTTGAGCAGCTTCGCCCAAGGAATAACCCATTTGGAGCGTACCAATAATCAATCCACCAATAATGTTAATGATGGTAATCAATAAAGCCGCAATTACATCGCCTCGAACAAACTTCGAAGCACCATCCATAGCGCCATAAAAGTCCGCTTCTCTGGAAATTTCTTCCCGTCGCTCTTTGGCTTCCTTATCGGTCAGGAGCCCCGCATTCAGGTCGGCGTCGATGGCCATTTGCTTACCCGGCATGGCATCAAGTGTAAAACGAGCGGATACTTCAGCGATTCTCGTAGCACCTTTTGTAATTACCACAAAGTTGATAATCACAAGTACTGCAAAAATAATGATACCAATTACAAAATTACCCTGAACTACATAAGAGCCAAAGGTTTGAATCAACTCCCCGGCGTAGGCATCCGTTAAAATAAGACGCGTGGTGGCAATGTTCAGCGATAGCCGGAATAGCGTGAGAATCAGAAGCATACCCGGAAAAACCGCAAACTGTAGCGGTTTTAAGGTGTAAAAGGCAACCAAGAGTACCACCAAAGAGAGGGAAATACTGATGGCAAGGAAGAAGTCAATTATTGCCGGTGGAACAGGCAACACCATTACCATCAATATCACGATAATGGACGAAGCAATATATACGTCTGCACGACCAAAAAAGGTCGCTAGAAAACTTGGACGCTGATTACCGGGTGTTGCCATGCTTCGAATTAAGCTGCTTTCTTATTTTTCAATTTGTAAACGTAAGCGAGAACTTCTGCCACGGCCTGATATAAAGTTGGTGGTACAAGTTCGTCTTCTTCTGCTGCAGCATGCAGAGACCGTGCCAAGGGAGGATTTTCCATGATGGGAATATCATAGTGCTTGGCATATTCCCTAATTTTCAGTGCTCTGTTACGCATACCTTTTGCCAAAACTCGTGGGGCATCGTCGTTATCGGGATCGTATTTCAAAGCTACCGCATAGTGAGTCGGGTTGGTAACTACTACATCGGAACTCAAAACAGCGTGATCCAGACGCTTTTGGCGCAAGAATTTCATGGCCAGCTTTTTCCGGTAACTTTTTACCTGTGGATCCCCCTCCATTTGCTTGTACTCATCTTTTACTTCCTGCTTGGTCATGCGTAAATCCTTGCGATGCTGAAACCGTTGATAAGCGGCATCAATGGCAGCCAATAAAAGAAGAGCAGCTAAAATCCTGACTACGACCAGTAAAATATAATATCCCGTCTGCCCTATGATGAATTCAATAGGCATAATAGGCAGGGTGATAAAATTATTGATGTCATTCCGCACAGTGAAAAAAATCACCAAGCCCACGATAAAAATTTTTGAAAGACCCTTCGCCAACTCCACCAAACCACGAAGTGAGAAAATTCTCTTAAATCCATTAACCGGATTCATACGATTGGGTTTAAACTCGAGTACTTTGGTAGAGAATACTACTCCTGTCTGAGCGATATTTACCAAAATCGCAGTTACCACCAGAACGATGAGCAACGGAATGATAATCTGAAACCCGAGAATCAGCGCCTCCTCAAGAAAAAACATAGCTTGCTGCTGGTTCTCAATGGGCTCGCTGGCCTGAGACAGAAAAACCTGAAACATGATATCCAACTTGGAATACATGTACGCTCCGAAATTGTAAATCACAACAGTGGCAATTACCATCAGCATTACTGATGAAATTTCAACACTCCGACTTACATTACCCTCCTCTTTGGCCTTTTCGATTTTCCGCTGGGTGGGTTCTTCGGTTTTTTCCTGGTCTTTATTTTGATCTTGAGACATGCACCGAAAATGGCAAATTCAGTGCCGCAGTAGCTCAACTTCAAATTTCTAGGCTTGGACTACAGAAAGAGCATTTTTTATCCCAAAATGCTTAAAAAAGATTATTCTTATCGGGAAATTATTTCCCTAAAGACCTCCCTTTTACATCAACTTTTTGCGCTTATTGAGATAGGCTAACAGAGCCACCTCAAAAGAGGATTGTGTATCGATTTCTTCATAATCTATCTGAGCATTACTACAGATACTTTTGAAGCGATGGGTGTATTCGGCCATTTTCTTCTGGTAATCATTTCTGATTTGGGCCGGCATTACGTCTATTTCAGAACCTGTTTCCAAATCTTCAAAAATGAATCTACCGTCAGGAAAATCTAGTTCACGCTCTGATTTTTTCTCCAGAAGATGAAATAAGACCACCTCGTGACTCCGGTGTCGTAAATGCTTGAGTGCTGAAATCAATTCCTCGTGTTGTTGAACATTTTCAAATAAATCACTCAAAATGATCACCAAACTACGCCTGTTGATGCGTTCTGCCACCTCATGGATAATTTCAGCGGAGGCTGTTTTACGCTTTTCGGCCTGCTTATCACCTTCTTTTGCCAGCAAATCTTCCATCTGAGTAAACATGTGGCGAAGATGAGCATAAGATGATCTAACCGGCGGAATAGCATCCAAACTCTGATCAAAAGGAATGAAACCACAAGCATCTCTTTGCTTGTGCATCATATAGGCAATGGATGATGCCAGATGAATTCCGTAATTCAGCTTACTCCAATCCGCAAAATATCTGAATTTCATAGAGGAACTGACATCCAAAAGAATATAGCACCTGAGATTGGTCTCCTCTTCGTACTGCTTCACATACAATCGATCTCTTTTTGCGTAGACTTTCCAATCGATGTGTTTTATATCATCTCCGGTGTTATACGGCCGGTGTTCGGCAAACTCAACGCTAAATCCATGAAATGGCGAGCGGTGTAAACCACTGATAAAACCCTCCACAATTTGGCGGGCTTTAATTTCTAAAGGAGCTATCCGGGTGAGTATCGCCGGGTCAAGTATCATGAATCAATAAATCAGTTTAATTGTACAATGTACTAACAGGGTGCTTCAGGTATTTATTTTAGTATAATAAGAATATGATGGCATTTAATTCACCAATAAACACCCTATATTTCGGAACTTTCAAAATCGCAAAATTTTAGGTAGGATTTAAAATTTATGGGTCACGTATTTACCACATCCGAACAGGTGAAAAAAAACCTGGAATTACTATCATCTCAAAACATGCCTCATCCATCAAAAATGTTTATGGTGAGGCCAACGCATTTTTCTGTTGATTACGTTATTAATCCCCACATGGCCGGCAACGTAGGAACTGTTGATAAAGAAAAAGCCATGCAACAGTGGGAGACCTTAAAAAATCAATTTGAAAAATGTGACATGGAAGTTGCTGAGATCGAAGGGCAGGAAGGCTTGCCTGATATGGTTTTCTGCGCAAACCAGAGTTTGCCTTACATAGACGAGTCCGGTACTCGCAAAGTGCTCATGAGCCGCATGCATTCCGAACAAAGAAAGAAGGAAGTTGGTTTTATTCAGGCTTTCTATGAAGAACAAGGCTATGAAGTTTCTACTCTTGATGGTACAGAAATATCTGAGCTCGAAGGTATGGGCGATGCCATTTGGCATTCCGGCAAAAAAATGCTCTGGGGTGGATACGGGTTTCGTACCGAATTGAAAGCCTACGAGCATATTTCAAATCTATGGGATGTGCCTATTTTGGCTTTAAAACTTCAGCATCCGGAGTTTTATCATCTTGATACTTGCTTTTGCATTCTTAATGAAGAAAGCGTCCTGATTTATCCTGAAGCATTTGATGAAGAAGGTCTCGCCATGATTCGCACCATGTTTTCTACCGTTATTGAGGCAGACCAACACGAAGCAGAAAAGTTGTTTGCCTGTAATGCCACCTGCCCTGACAGAAAAAATGTACTGATTCAAGCAGGTTGTGAAAAAGTAAATGCAGCACTGGAAGCCAAAGGTTTTCATGTCCACGAAATGGACACTACTGAATTCTTGAAAAGCGGCGGTTCTGTTTTCTGTATGAAACTTATCTATTGGTGATAAATCTCGAATAACCTTTTAAGCAGAGTGTGATTAAAGCACTCTGCGTGCTTCTAAATAACGCTCTCGCCAGTAATTTTGCCGAAGGCTTGCTACCGTAACACCTTGGCTAGTGGATGCGTGTATGAATCGGTGAGAGCCTACCATTATTCCGACATGTAGAGTTGTTGGCCCGGTACGGAAAAAGACCAGATCACCGGTACGTAATCTGTTAGGGCGCACTCGTCGGCCTTCTTTTATTTGATCTGAAGTTACCCGCGGTAAATCCAGACCAAAACTACGCCTCATGGCAATCTGAACAAATGCAGAGCAATCCACACCGGATTTCGTGATTCCACCCAACTGATAAGGTGTACCCTGCCACTCCTGATAAACCGTCATTAATCGCTGTTCAGGAGTACCTCTCATTCCTGACCGCGGAGAGGAACAGGCTGCTATAAAAAGCATTGAGATAACAACCAGCCATGAGAAACTTCGTAAGGTAACCGACATACTTCCTGTAATTCCCTGAGTTTATGTGATGAATTCGAATTTAAGAAGATGATTGTGTCTGTCCAAGTGGCAATTTTTCTATGACTTTAATAGCAGGTTCAGGATTTCCCATCACATAAAAATGCAAACCCGGCACTCCGTAATCCAAGAGTTCCTTGCATTGTTTAATAGACCATTCAACACCAATATCTCTGGCTCTGTCAGGGTTTTTCTGAACTTCTGCTGCTAATTCAAGGGGGATATTAACGAAAAAAGAACGAGGAAGAGACGTAAGATGTCGAGAAAGTGTTAGCACTTTTAAGCCCGGAATGATGGGTACTTCAATACCGGCTTTTCTGCAAGCATCACAAAAATCAAAGAACTGTTTATTGTCGTAGAACATTTGTGTTACGATGTAATCAGCTCCGGCCTCAACTTTTTCTTTCAGGCGTTGGATATCCCACTCCAAATTTGGTGCTTCGAAATGTTTTTCCGGATATCCACCCACTCCAACACAAAAATCAGTCCCACTGGCATCAATCAAATTTTCGAGATAATTGCCCTTGTTCATGTCCTGAATCTGACGAACCAAATCAACGGCATACTCATTGATTTGCCTGCTTTTGTTGTAAGGCTTAGGCGCGCCATTATCATCACCCCTAATAGCCAAAACATTCTGGATACCTAGATAATGCAACTCAATAAGAGCATCCTCTGTCTCTTCTTTGGTAAATCCTTTACAGATTAAGTGTGGAACCGGATCGATTTTATAACGATGCTTGATGGCAGCACACAAACCTATGGTGCCCGGTCTTTTACGTTTCACATGGCGTTTTACCGTACCGTCTTGCATTTCCTCATAGTATGCTTCGGCGGCGTGTGAAGTTACATCAATAAACGGAGGGCGAAATCGCATTACCTGATCCAATGTTTCAAAAACAGAAGCAATATTGCCCCCACGTTTGGGAGGAATTACTTCAAAGGAAACTAAAGGCTCTTTTGCGTTTTCGTAATGCTCAATAACTTTCATGAAAAACGTATTAAAAAATTCAAAACTTAGACTTAACAAGCGCAAAAGATACGGTGCATCCATGTAATTATCATGAAATGGATTATTTATCGTGAATTTCTTTTCAAATAAACGCTATCTAAATCTTTATGGATTATTAGTACATTAAACTCAAACAACACTTTTTCCAGAAATACTTTATATGAGATTGCTTGTAAATATTGATCACGTTGCCACTTTGCGTAATGCCCGTGGCGAAGGTGTTCCAGATCCCATCCGTGCAGCCAGAGTGAGCGAAGAAGCCGGCGCAGCAGGTATTGTTTTCCATTTGCGCGAAGACCGCCGCCATATCAAAGACGATGATGTATACAGATTAAAAAATGCCGTAACGGGATTACTTGATTTTGAAATGGCAGCCACCGAAGAAATGATTCGCATTGCTTTAGATGTAAAACCACACCTGGTAACCCTTGTACCCGAAAGTAGGCAAGAGTTAACAACTGAAGGTGGCCTGGACATGAAAAAAGTTTACGATGACTATAAAAACAGAGTAGTTCCGGCTTTCAAAGAAGCGGGTATAGAGATGTCTTTATTCATAGATCCAAACCCTGAAGATATTGAATTAACCGCCGAATTAGGTTGCGAAGCCATAGAACTTCATACCGGTGTTTTTGCAAATGCACGTCAGGAAATTGCCATTGCTCAGGAACTCGAAAGATTGATTCGTGGTGCAAAACTAGCTCATAAACTTGGCCTGAAAGTTAATGCCGGTCACGGATTAGATTTTGACAACATTCATCGATTCATTCAGGAAGTACCTCATTTGCATGATATCAGTATTGGTCATGCTCTTATTACCGATGCAATCTTCCGGGGCCTTTACAATTCGGTTAAAGCAATGAATGATATAATTACAAAATAGAACTCTATGAGTGACGGACCAGATATCTTTTTAGACGATTTTGAGGAAATAAACTATCCGGATGATCATAAATCGGGATTTGTTGCAATCATTGGGCGACCCAATGCGGGGAAATCAACACTGTTAAATGCAATTATTGGCGAAAAGCTTTCTGTCGTTACTTATAAAGCCCAAACAACGCGTCATCGCATAACGGGTATATATTCAGACGAAAAAACGCAAATTGTCTTTTTGGATACGCCCGGGATGCTTTCTCCGGAGTACAAACTCCATGAAGCTATGATGGCCGCTGTAGATAAAGCTCGAACCGATGCAGATATAATCATCCATTTAGTGGATGGCAGAAACGTTGAAAAAGCCGTTGAATTGGTTTCTTACCTAGCAAATTCTAAGGGTAAGAAGATTCTGTTAGCCATAAATAAAATGGATGAAGCATCTGAGGAAAATGCGACAGAAATAGAGAAAAAGTTATCGGAAGAAATTGATTATCACAGTGTTTTTAAGATCTCTGCCTTAAATAAAGCTGGTGTTGATGAGTTGATAAATACTATCAAAAACGAATTACCGGATGGGCTACCCTACTACGACAAAGATATCTTAAGCAACCAACCACAACGTTTCTTTGCAGAGGAGTTAATTCGGGAACAGTTATTCCTTCAGTACGATAAAGAAGTGCCTTACTCTTGTGCTGTAAATGTAGTTTCTTATAGCGAAGAAGAGGAAATCGATCACATTCACGCAGAAATTGTGATTGAAAGGGACTCCCAAAAAGGAATTATCATTGGCAATAAAGGTAAAGCGATTAAAAAACTAGGGATAGAATCCCGAAAATCGATAGAGACCTTGGTTGGAAAAAAGGTAAATCTCCAGCTTTTTGTGAAAGTGCGAAAGAAGTGGCGTCAAAATGAGACTTTTCTGAAAAGTTTTGGGTATCGTTAGTATGTAACTTGTTGTATCACTTACCGTAATCCGAGTGAAATTGAAAACATCATGAAAAAGTTTATGCAATACTTTACGATTTCTCTCGTGCTCGTTTTTATGAGTTGGCTGATTTTTACTAACGAAAATGATTTATTTACTGGCTCAGGTAAATCGGATTTTGAAGTCCAAGTATATGAGAGACTCGTAAATCATGATAATATTCAGGAAGCCCACCTTGAAATGAATATTACAGCCGGCAAAATATCTCTAAATGCGGAAAGCACTTCTTTACTGGAAGCCAATGTTCGTTACTTTGACGAAGAAGGCAAGCCGGAGTATTCTGAGCAAATTTCTTCGAATAATATAGTCCGCATGAATCTGAGTGAGAACCGGCAAAATTCTTCTGTGAATCTCACTAATCGGAGAAACACTCCCGAATGGAATGTTATGGTGCGCCCGGATGTAATCTCAAATTTTGACATTGCCGTAGGTGCCGGTGATATAGACATCGATTTATCAGCAACGCAAGTTTCAACATTTAATCTCTCTACCGGCGCTGCTCAAGCCAATGTTAATTTGAGCAATTCTTTAGTATCAGAATTAGAAATAAAAACCGGAATTGGCGCTGTTACCTTAGATGTATCTGGTAACAGAATAAATGACCTAACGGCCAAAGTACAAGGCGGCTTAGGTGCATTAACTTTAATTGTACCAGAAGATGTTGGAGTAAGAGTTTCTGCGACAGGATTAGGCCATGTTTCGGCCAGAGGATTTAATAGAGAGCGTGGCTCTTACAAAAACGACCTTTGGGGAAAATCGGATTATTCTATTGATGTCAGCGTAAGTGCTGGAATTGGCTCGGTTACGGTATTGTCTAAATAAAAAGGCTGCCCAACGACAGCCTTTTTATAGTATTCTGAATTTTGAAAAACCAGCCCGAGGTGAAATCAGACTAATTCATATCAGAGAGACTTTTGTAATTTATCCCAATCCGCTAAAAACTGTGCAAGTCCGCTATCCGTTAACGGGTGCTTTAGCAATTTTTCGATAACTCCAAGAGGCATAGTGGCAACATCGGCTCCCAATTCAGCAGCCTGAACTACGTGCATAGGATGGCGGATACTAGCAGCTAATACTTCCGTGCTGTACCCATAATTTCCATATATCGTCACAATCTGTGCGATGAGATCCATTCCATCATGAGCAATGTCATCCAGACGGCCAATAAAAGGAGAAATGTACGTAGCACCAGCTTTCGCAGCTACTAAAGCTTGTATAGGACTAAAACACAAAGTGCAGTTGGTTTTAATGTTTTCTTCGGTAAAGGTTTTAATTGCTTTAATGCCGTCTTTAATTAGGGGAACTTTTACCACAACATTATCAGCAATTGCAGCAAGGCGTCTTCCTTCTTCCATCATCCCTTCGTAATCGGTAGATACCACTTCAGCAGAAACATCACCTTCAACGATGTCACAAATTTTTGCAATGTGACCTTCAAAATCCTTAACTCCAATTTTGGCACAAAGAGAAGGATTAGTTGTAACTCCGTCTAAAACACCCATATCATTGGCTTCTCGTATTTCATCAAGATCAGCCGTATCAATAAAAAACTTCATAGCGATTCTGTTTGGTTAAAAATTTTCGTATGGTTAGAAAATACGTGAATTGTATCAGATACGATAAATATTTCACTGAATTTATTCCAAGTTTCAGAAATAACCACAACATGTCTGTGGTTTCTTTTATTTATCGTATCTTAAGGCAAACAAATTTTTAGCATTAAATCAGTTTACACCATGAGTAAATCAAGCGGATTTTTAAGCGGTCTTATCAGCGGAGTTCTGATTGGATCTGTTGTAGCACTGTTATACGCACCTGATAAAGGTCGAAACACTAGAGACAAGCTTAGTTACAGGCTAAATAGTTATGTTGATGATCTTGGAGATTTAATTGATCGAATCAAAGAAGAAAGCCTCACTATTTCTGATGCAAAAAAAGAAGGTGATCTTGTAGTTGAAGAGGCTCAAAAAAAAGCAGAAGAGTTAATTTCTGAGGCTGAGGAATTACTGAAAAACATCGGTGAAAAATAACTCCCCCAACTCAAATAAAGATTTATAGATTATAATGATAGCAACCGCAGGTACTAACCCTGATGACGCTGATATTGGTATAGTAATGCTTCATGGACGAGGATCAGACTCTTCTGATATGAAGTCCGTCTACACTCAGCTATACATAAAAAATGTTTACGCTATTATGCCCCGGGCTCCCTTTGAGATTATGCCGGGTAGATATGCATGGTATGCTCACTTTTGGAATGTAAATCTAGAAGAGAACCTTAAGCAAATAAAAGAGTCTTTTATATTGCTGGATGATTGTATCAATCAACTAAATGAAAAAGGATTCTCCGACGATCAAATCGTCTTGATTGGTCATTCTCAAGGCGCGAATGTTTTGATGGAATATTGCGTGAATTTCCCCAGAAAGTTTAAAGCGATAGTTTCTATGCGAGGATGCTTTTTAGGAAACGTTGGTGCTAACAGAGAGTTCAAAGAACGTTTAGCCGGTGTCAGCGTGGTTCTTAACTCAGGTCGTCAGGATCCTTATATCCCACAAAAGAAAGTTGATCAGACCTCTGCAATACTAGAATATCTGGGTGCAAATGTAATAAAGAAGCAATACGAGACAGGTCACGGTATTTGTCGTGCCGAAATCATGGATCTTAGAAAGTTATTCAAAAACAACTTCTCAGCTAAGGTTTAGAATACCACCCTTATTTTTTTGACATAAAAAAACCCCATTAGCTTATCACTAATGGGGTTTTTCATTTTCATACAGGAGTTATTTATTTGTTCTCCTGAACATCTTCTACTGATGCATCACTAGCACCAAGCTCATCAAATACTTTGCTGGCAGCAGCTACGTCTTCCATATCTGCTTTGGATCCAACAATAATATCCTGATAGTTTCTCAAGCCAGTTCCGGCAGGTACTTTGTGACCAACTACTACATTTTCTTTCAATCCAAGAAGTTCATCTTGTTTCGCTTCGATTGCAGCTTGTGTTAGTACTTTAGTAGTCTCCTGGAATGAAGCAGCAGATAACCAACTATCCGTTGACAATGCCGCTCTGGTGATACCTAAAAGGATAGGCTTGGAAATAGCCGGCTCAGCTTCGCGGGTTTCAATCTCTTCTTTACCGTCTTTAATCAAAGAATTGTTGATATCTCTGATTTCACGACGATCAAGGATAGTACCCAGTTTCAAGTCTGATCCACCTGCATTTGTTACAACGTACTTACCAATCAAACTATCGTTTGTTCGGTTAACTTCAAAGCGATCCACTTTATCTCCTTCAAGATACATGGTATCTCCCGGATCAGTGACTTCTACTTTTTGCATCATAGTACGTACGATTACTTCGATGTGCTTATCGTTAATTTTCACACCTTGTAATCGATAAACTTCCTGAATCTCATTTACAAGGTAGCTTTGTACCGCAAATGGTCCAAGGATGTTTAGAATATCCTGCGCCATGATAGCACCATCAGATAATGGATCTCCGGCTTTTACGTAATCGTTTTCCTGCACAAGGATATGCTTGGACAGAGAAATCAAGTACGTTTTAGTATCCGTACCATCTTTACTTGTAACGATGACTTCCTGAGAACCACGCTTTCTGGCACCCATGCGAACAACACCTTCGATTTCAGATACGTCGGCAGGATCACTTGGTGGTCGGGCTTCAAATAACTCGGTAATACGAGGAAGACCCGCTGTAATATCTTTAGATTTTGCTCCACCCATTCTCGGGATTTTTGCAATAACCTGACCAGCTTGTACTTTCTCACCGTTAGAAACCACGATGTGAGCACCCACAGGGAGTGTTGTTTCTTTAACTCTGTCGCCTTCACCTTTAAGTACAATAGTAGGAACTAAGGTTTTGTCTTTAGAGTCTTTAATTACTTTCTCTTTGTGACCGGTCTGAGCGTCAGATTCATCATCAGATGTAATTCCATCAATGATGTCTTTAAACTCGATTTGACCTTGCATTTCAGAGAAAATCAAAGCGTTGTATGGATCCCAGCGGCACATTGTTGCACCTTTTGGCACCATATCGCCTTCTTCAACAATCATCTCAGAGCCGTAAGGCACATTGTATGTTGAAAGGATTTTACCTGATTCATCTACTAATCTAATCTCACCTGCACGGCTAAGAACTACGCGGTTTACTTCTTCACCATCATCGTATTCTACAACACGCACGTTTTCGAATTCAACTTTTCCGTCGAATTTGGCTTTGTGCTGAGATTCTGATTCAAGACGAGAAGCAGTACCACCCACGTGGAAAGTTCTAAGAGTAAGCTGTGTACCAGGCTCACCAATTGACTGCGCAGCAACAACACCTACAGCCTCACCGGTTTGAACCATTTTACCACGAGCTAAATCACGGCCATAGCACTTAGCACACACTCCTCTAGGAGTTTCACAAGTAAGTACAGAACGAATTTCTACCTCTTCAATGGATGTTTCAGAGATTTTCTTAGCTACTGACTCATCAATCATTTGATTTGACTCAACAAGTAACTCATCAGTTAACGGATCATAAACATCGTGTACAGAAACACGACCTACAATTCTGTCTTCGAGACTCTCAACGATATCCTCGTTGTCTTTCAGAGCAGAAATTCGGATACCTCTAAGAGTACCACAATCGTCTTCTGTGATAATTACATCCTGTGAAACGTCAACCAAACGACGGGTTAAGTAACCGGCATCTGCAGTTTTCAAAGCCGTATCGGCCAAACCTTTACGAGCACCGTGAGTAGAGATAAAGTACTCAAGAACGGTCAAACCTTCACGGAATGAAGAAAGAATTGGTGTTTCGATAACTTCAGAACCGGCAGAGTCGGTTGAACTCTTTTGCGGCTTCGCCATCAAACCACGCATACCACCAAGCTGACGAATCTGCTCTTTAGAACCTCTAGCACCGGAATCTGCCATCATAAAGACAGAGTTAAATCCGCCCTTATCTCTTGTCAATGCGTTGAATAAGGTTTCTGCCACACGGTTAGATGTGCTTGTCCACTTATCAATAACCTGATTATATCGCTCATTGTCTGTGATAAAACCGTTCTCATAACGCTCCATGATGAGTTTTACTTCATCCTGTGCTTTTTCAATGAGCTCTGCTTTTTCATCAGGAATAACGATATCCTCAAGGCTAAAGGAAAGACCACCTTTTGTAGCAACCTCAAAACCTAATTGCTTCATATTATCCAAAAATTCGGATGCAGAAGCTGTTCCAGTATTAACAAATACTTCGGAAATCAGGTTTTTCAACTCTTTCTTACCAAATGTCTGATTTTTGTAACCAAGTACATTAGGAATAATTTCATTGAAAAGAACTCGACCGGTTGTGGTTTTGATAATCTCAATTTTCTTCTCTCCTTTTACTGCATGATCAATACGAACGTTTATTTTCGCATGCAGATCAATCTGATCCTGATCATAAGCAATCATTACTTCTTCAGGAGAAGAGAAAGTTTTACCTTCGCCACGTAGACCTTCGCCCATTTTAGTCATGTAATAGATTCCCAAAACCATGTCCTGAGAAGGTACAGTGATAGGAGCTCCATTAGCAGGGCTTAGAATGTTGTGAGAACCTAACATCAATACAGATGCCTCTAAAATAGCATCATGACTTAATGGAAGGTGAACAGCCATTTGGTCACCGTCAAAGTCAGCGTTAAACGCTGTACAAGAAAGTGGGTGTAACCTGATCGCCTTGCTCTCAATGAGTACCGGCTGATATGCCTGAATACCTAATCTGTGAAGTGTAGGCGCACGGTTTAGCATTACCGGATGACCGTCAATTACATTTTCAAGTACATCCCAAACCACTTCATCTCGTCTATCGACTACTTTCTTTGCGCTTTTTACGGTTTTAACATAACCACGCTCAATAAGTCTTCGGATTACGAAAGGTTTGTATAACTCAACAGCCATTTCTTTTGGAAGACCGCACTGATGCATTTTCAGTTCCGGACCTACTACAATTACAGAACGGCCTGAATAATCAACCCTTTTACCGAGAAGGTTTTGACGGAAGCGTCCATTTTTACCTTTAAGCATATCACTTAAAGACTTCAACGGGCGGTTATTATTACGAACCGCGTTCATTTTTCTGGAGTTGTCGAATAAAGAATCGACAGCTTCCTGAAGCATACGCTTTTCGTTTCGAAGAATTACATCCGGAGCCTTGATATCAAGTAATCGCTTTAAACGATTGTTACGGATGATAACTCTACGATATAAATCATTAAGGTCCGAGGTTGCAAATCTACCACCTTCTAGAGGTACTAATGGTCTGAGTTCAGGTGGAATTACAGGAATTACACGAAGAACCATCCACTCCGGGCGGTTTTCTTTGTTTTTATTTGCAGCACGGAAAGACTCAATAACCTGAAGACGCTTCAAGAACTTCTTTTTACGCATCATAGAAGTTTCGTTCTTCACTGCTTCACGATATTGGTAGGCAGCTTTATCGAGATCGATATCTGCGAGCATAGCTTCAATAGCTTCTGCCCCCATTTTTACAATGAACTTTTCGTCATCGTCTTCGTCGAGCTCATAATTATCGTCAGGTAATTGATTCAGTATATCGAAATACTCTTCTTCTGTTAGTAAATCACCTTTTTTGTATCCAAGATCTCTGGCAATACCCGGATTGATAACTACAAAGTTTTCATAGTAAACAATCTTTTCAAGATTCTTGGAAGATAGACCTAATAGGTAGGCAATTTTATTTGGGAGAGATTTGAAATACCAGATGTGAACAACAGGTACACATAATGAAATATGACCCATACGCTCTCTACGAACAGCTTTTCTGGTTACTTCTACACCACAACGGTCACAAATAATACCTTTGTAACGTATTCTTTTATACTTACCGCAATGGCATTCCCAATCTTTGACGGGGCCAAAGATTTTCTCACAGAACAAACCATCTTTTTCAGGCTTGAACGTTCTGTAGTTGATTGTTTCAGGATTTAAAACTTCTCCTCTGGAGCGAGACAATACATTCTCAGCTGAGGATAACGAAATTCTTATTCCTTTATAATCTTTGCTTACGGATTCACTTTTTGTTAAAGGCAAGGATGTACCTCCGAATGGGTTAAAATCTTCAATTTATTTCTATCGGTTACCATGATGCTTAGTCTACATCTACTTCCAGACCGAGGCCCTGAAGTTCGCGGACAAGTACATTAAAGGATTCTGGTGTGCCGCCGTCAGGGAGATTCTCGCCCTTCACAATAGCTTCGTACACTTTAGACCTTCCTTTTACATCATCGCTCTTAACCGTGAGCATTTCTTTCAGAATGCTGGCTGCACCATAGGCATACAGTGCCCAAACTTCCATTTCTCCTAAACGCTGACCACCAAATTGTGCTTTACCGCCCAATGGTTGTTGCGTAATCAATGAGTATGGCCCAATTGAACGAGCGTGAATCTTGTCCTCGATCAAGTGGTTTAGTTTTAGCATGTAAATATATCCAACGGTAGTCTTTTGAGCTAGTTTATCGCCTGATCGACCATCATATAGATATGTTCTGCCGTCTTCTGGTAAACCTGCATCTCTGAGCATGGTTTGGACATCATCGTAGGTTGCACCATCAAAGATAGGAGTTGCAAAAGTAACACCTAACTTCTTGGCAGCCCATCCGAGGATGGTTTCATAAATCTGACCAAGGTTCATACGAGATGGTACACCAAGCGGGTTAAGTACAATATCAACTGGAGTTCCATCTTCGAGGAATGGCATGTCTTCAACCGGTACAACATTGGCTACTACACCTTTGTTACCGTGACGGCCCGCCATTTTATCACCTACTTGGAGTTTGCGCTTCTTAGCAACATAAACTTTTGCTTTCTGCACAATTCCTGGTGGTAATTCATCCCCTACCTGAATTTGGTATTTATTACGCTTGAGCTCAGTTTCGTAGTTTCTTCTGATGGCTTTGTAGTTCTTCAGTAATAATTCTACCAAAGAATTTGTTGCATCATCGGTACACCACGGTTGGTTTGTTTTCAGATTTGCAGGATCTAATTCTTCAAACTGTTGTTTACGGTACTTATCACCTTTTGGCAACAATTCTACTCCTGCTCTGTCAACAATACCTGGTGAGGTTTTGTCTTTGAGGAGTTTATACATCCTGTCAGCCCATTGGGAATTAAGTTTAGCAACTTTTTCCATGAAGGCTTCATTTTCACGCTCAACAAGTTCTTTTTCTTCCTTGCGAGATAATGCTTCGTCTCTTTTTCTGCTAAAGAGTTTAGTATCAATTACG
Source organism: Balneolales bacterium (assembly GCA_007116685.1). Classification (GTDB taxonomy): domain Bacteria; phylum Bacteroidota; class Rhodothermia; order Balneolales; family Natronogracilivirgulaceae; genus SKIC01. Next base: position 7,094 of record SKIC01000318.1, on the reverse strand, counting down.
ATACCATTTACGCCCGGAGGAGTTTTTAAAGAAGCATCTTTTACCTCGCCGGCTTTGTCTCCGAAGATAGCACGTAAAAGTTTTTCTTCAGGAGTAGGATCAGTTTCACCCTTAGGTGTAATCTTACCAACAATGATATCTCCCGGCTTAATTTTAGCACCAACACGGATAATACCGTTTTCATCAAGGTTACGTGTGGCTTCCTCACTAACGTTTGGAATTTCACGTGTAAGCTCTTCTTCGCCTCTTTTTGTATCACGAACTTGTTGTTCAAATTCTGAGATGTGAATAGATGTGTATACATCGTCAGCTACTAGCTTTTCACTAACTACAATCGCATCCTCGAAGTTATATCCTCTCCAAGGCATAAATGCAACAAGAAGGTTACGACCGAGAGCAAGTTCACCACCTTGGGTAGCACAACCATCAGAGATTGGCTGACCATCTTTTACTCTTTGACCAACTTTTACGATTGGCTTCTGGTTAGCAGTGGTATCTTGGTTAGTTCTTTCAAATTTGCGAAGTGTGTAAGAAATCACACCCTCATCAAAGTAAGCAAGTTGCTCATTCTCATCACGGTCGTACCTGATTTTGATTTCAGTAGCACTAACGTAAACTACTTCGCCATCGCCTTCAGCTACGAGGATTGAACGGCTGTCTCTGGCAGCACGATATTCCATGCCAGTACCTACTACAGGAGCTTCAGGGCGTAACAATGGTACACCTTGACGTTGCATGTTTGATCCCATCAATGCGCGGTTAGCATCATCGTGCTCAATAAATGGAATTAATGCTGCAGCAAGTGAAGTAATCTGGTTAGGAGCAACGTCCATGTATTCAACCTGATCTGGACGAGCCAAACCTACGTTAGAATCCCTGAAACGAGAGAAGATCAATTCATTACTGAAAGTTGATTCTTCCGTTAACTCAGCATTAGCCTGAGCAATAATGGTCTCATCTTCCTGCTCTGCAGCAAGGTAATCAACGTTATTTGTAACAACACCATTTTCAACCTTACGGTAGGGTGTTTCAAGGAATCCAAAATCATTTACTTTTGCATGCACACAAAGTGATGTAATCAGACCGATATTTGGACCCTCAGGAGTTTCAATTGGACATAAACGACCATAGTGAGTGTAGTGAACGTCACGAACCTCAAAACCGGCACGCTCTCTGGTTAAACCACCTGGTCCCAACGCAGACATACGTCTTTTGTGAGTTAACTCAGCAATAGGATTGGTTTGATCCATAAACTGAGATAGCTGGTTTGTACCAAAAAATGTATTGATTACAGAAGAAATGGTTCTGGCGTTAACCAAATCCTGCGGTGTAAACTGCTCGGCATCACGAGAGTTCATTCTCTCACGAATTGTTCTGGCCATACGTGCAAGTCCAAGACCGAATTGCTGAGCTAATTGCTCACCAACGGTACGAACTCTTCTGTTACTTAAGTGATCAATATCATCTACCTGAGATTTCATATTCTTCAGACGAATCAATTCACGAATGATTGCAATGATATCGTTTTTGGTAAGAACCTGAACTTCAAGATCTTCTTCCAGTCTTAGTCGTTTATTCAAACGATATCTACCAACCTGACCGAGATCGTACTTTTTATCGCTAAAGAACAAACGCTCGAGTACAGCACGTGCAGTATCCATATCAGGCATTTCACCGGAACGAATCTGACGATATACTTCAGCTAGAGCTGTTTCTTCATCGTAAGTAGAATCTTTTCTAAGTGTATTTAGAATTACAGATTTCTCTGCTTCTTCATTACTAATATTTAACAATAACAGAGATTTAAGACCTTGAGCCTTGATGATATCATAATCATCTTCAGTTAACTCATGCTCACGGGCTAAAAGTACATTACGTGATTTTGCTTCTGTAACTTCTCCGGTCTCATCATCTACAACTTCTTCTACAATTTCTTCGAAGATTTCAGAAGCGAGCTTTCTACCAACTACTCCAGAATAATCTTTCTTACTCTTGATTTTAACTTCCTCTGATAGTCCGAATATGCTGAGCAATTCGTAATCAGTAGCATATCCAAGAGCACGTAACAGAGTAGTTACAGGTAGCTTCTTCTTTCTGTCGATGTAAGCCCAAAGTACATCACGAATATCTGTTGTGAATTCAATCCACGAGCCTTTGAAAGGGATGATTCGCGCAGAATATAATTGCGTTCCGTTTGGATGCACTGATTGACCAAAGAATACACCCGGTGATCTGTGCAACTGGCTTACAATAACACGCTCAGCACCATTGATAATGAATGTTCCTCGATTGGTCATCCAGGGTAAATCGCCAAGAAATACTTCCTGTTCGATAGTTTCGCTTGCCTCGTCAGTTTGATCAATTGATGATAAACGCAACTTTGCTTTAAGAGGCAGAGCGTACGTCAAACCACGATCCTGACATTCCTTAATATTGTATTTAGGTGTATCTACTGTGTAATAGAGAAACTCGAGGATATTTTGTTCTCTGGTATCAGTAATAGGGAAATGTTCCATGAAAATTTCCTGAAGTCCTGTCTCCGGACGGTCTTCAGGTGAAACATCCCACTGTGTAAAATTCTTGAAAGATTCTAATTGAATATCCAACAAGTCGGGATAATCAATCACATGTTTGGTACGCGCGAATGAAATACGACCAGTAAAAGGATGGGATTCTCTTTTTGTACTCAAGGATACCTCGCTTTAGGTTAGAGTGAGCTCTGTAATGAGAAAAATGCTTATGAATGAACAAACCACATTGTTGTGGTGTAAAGACGCCGATAGCCAATACCGGAAATCCGATATTGGCTAGGTTAAAAGGCGTACAATATGTAATGCAGAAAGAATTATTTTAATTCAACTTCAGCGCCCGCCTCAGTGAGTTTTTCTTTGATGCCTTCTGCTTCAGCTTTTTCAATGTCTTCTTTGATATTGCTTGGTGCACTATCAACGAGCTCTTTAGCTTCTTTAAGTCCGAGGCCAGTGATGGCACGCACTTCTTTAATAACAGCAATTTTGTTACCACCGGCAGCTTTTAATACTACGGTGAATTCGGTTTGCTCTTCACCAGCAGCTTCTTCACCACCAGCAGCAGGACCAGCTACAGCTACTGCAGCAGCAGCAGGCTTAATGCCATACTCTTCTTCGAGTACCTGAGCAAGTTCGTTTGCTTCTTTGATAGTTAAGTTTACTAATGATTCAGCGAGTTCTTTTACGTCAGCCATTGTTAATTTACTCCAATTATTGATTTAGAAGTTATATTCTATTGTTCTGCCTTTTCGGCGATTGTTTTTATGGCACCCACCAGATTTGAACCTTGCGCCTGGAGTGCACCTACGATATTTGTTGCAGGGCTTAAGAGTAAGCCAATGATATCTCCGATTACCTCTTCCTTAGATTTCATTGCAGCAAGTGTATCAAGTTTTTCAGCTGTAAAAACTGCACCCTCGATACAAGCAGCAGTAAAGGCAGGTTTGTCATTACCTTTGAGGTGCTCTTTGAGTACTTTTGCAGGAACTGATGGATCGCCTGAAACAAGCATGTAGGCATTTTGCTCTACGAGGTGCTCAGTAAAATCTTCATATCCTCCTACTTCTTTCAATGCGCGTACCATAAGTGTATTGTTGTATACAGTCATGCTCACGCCTTTATCACGTAGTTTATTTCTGAAGTCATTCATCTTAGCAACAGACATACCTTTATAATTGGTAACATATATTGCATCAGATTCTTTAATCTTCTCAATTAGACCTTCAACTACGACTTTTTTTTCTGCTAATGTTGCCATCGTGTTTTTCCTCTACAGTGTTTGAGATACTGAGCGATTGATAGGAATACTTGGCCCCATGGTTGTGCTCATGTTAATACTTTTTACGTACTGACCTTTTGCAGATGCTGGTCTGAGTCTTACAACTGTCTTAAGGAAAGCTTCTGCGTTTTCTTTTATTTGCTCTGGTGCGAAACTGGCTTTACCGATAGATGTATGGAGGATACCATATTTATCTACACGGAAATCAATTTTACCTGCTTTCACTTCTTTAACAGCATCAGCAACATCCATGGTTACAGTTCCACTCTTTGGGTTGGGCATCAAACCTCTGGGGCCTAATACTCTACCGAGCTTTCCGATTTTTCCCATTACATCTGGAGTTGCGATGATGACGTCAATATCAGTCCATCCGTCTTCCATTTTCTTGATATAATCATCAAGACCAACATGATCAGCACCAGCTTCGCGGGCTTCATCTTGTTTGGCAGGATTGACAAGAGCCAACACTCTAATAGACTTTCCTGTACCATGTGGTAGTGATACAGTACCTCTCACCATTTGATCGGCATGCCTTGGATCAACACCCAGGCGAATATCCATATCAATAGATGCATCAAACTTGGTAGTCGATGTTTTTTTAACCAGTTCCGAAGCTTCTTCAACACTGTATTCTTTTCCAGCCTGAATCAACTTTTTGGCTTCCTGGTATTTTTTACCTCTTTTTGCCATGATTTATTTACCTATGATGTTTTATTTTTTACGATCTACGCGCAGGCCCATGCTTCTGGCAGTACCTGCAATCATTTCGGCACCTGCTTCTACATCATAAGCGTTCAGATCTTGCAGTTTAGTTTCAGCAATCTCTTTGCATTGCGTCCAACTTACGGTGCCAACTTTAACCCGGTTGGGTTCTCCGGAACCGGATTTAATTTTTACAGCTTGCTTCAGAAGTACGGCAGCGGGAGGGGTTTTGGTAACAAAGGTGAAAGACTTATCGGTAAAAACCGTAATCTCTACCGGAGTTACAATACCAGCTTTGTCCTGTGTTTTAGCATTAAATGCTTTACAGAACTCCATGATATTTACACCTGCCTGACCCAGAGCCGGACCTACAGGAGGAGCAGGGTTTGCCTGTCCGCCCATAATCTGCAGCTTTAGTATTTTTTCAACTTTTTTAGCCATCGGTAATTTGCTTTCTAATTAAAGCTTGCTTCGAGTAAGTTATGCTTCTGGTTCCACCTGGTTCACGTCAACTTCAACAGGTGTCTTGCGACCAAAAATGCTTACCAATACTCGTAATTTCAGTTTATCGGGATATACCTCTTCAACACTACCATCAAAATCTTTGAATGGTCCGTCGATTACTTTTACGAGATCACCAACTTTAAATGGAATCTCAACCAACCCTCCTGTAGCAGCCACTTCCCTGTTATGACTTACTCTGCCAAGGATTCTGTTAACTTCAGCTTCTTTCAGCGGAGTTGGGCGCTTCTCGTTTTTATCATTCTTGAGGAAACCAATAACAGACGGAGCATTTGATATCACGTCGTTAACACTCTCATCATAAATGGTTTCAACAAGCATGTAACCTGGAAAGAAATTCTTTTCTCTGGTTCTCTTCTTACCTGATCTGATTTCAACCACAGTTTCGGTAGGAATGAGAATTTCTCTGATCTTATCCTCTAATCCCTCTAAAGTGATTTCTCTTTGTAAATATTCTTTGACTTTTTTCTCGTGACCGGAAAAACACCGCACCACGTACCAGTTGTATGTGCTGTCGCTCATTCTTTTAATAGATTATTTCCAAGATTGTGCTAAACACCCGATCCATGCCAAAGATCACAAGAGAGATAATAATTGAAAACACAACTACGATGGTTGTGTTGTCCACAAGTTCTTTTTGATTGGGCCATGTCACTTTCGACATCTCTTTTTTTACCCCTTCGAAGAACTCTTTCAATTTATTCATTACTTTAGATTTTACAGGTTAAGAATTTGCACGGGTGGAGGGACTCGAACCCCCAGCCAACGGTTTTGGAGACCGCTACTCTACCAATTGAGCTACACCCGTACTAATAAGCACAAAGCCGCCCGGTTATGCACCAGGCGGACTTTATACTAAAAAAGTTGTCTGACCTTAGTCAGTGATTTTACTTACAACGCCGGCACCTACAGTTCTACCACCCTCACGGATAGCGAAACGAAGGCCTTCTTCCATAGCTACTGGGCTGATCAACTCAACATCCATTGCTACGTTATCGCCTGGCATTACCATTTCCACACCACTTGGTAGCGTACATACGCCTGTTACATCTGTGGTACGGAAATAAAACTGAGGACGGTATCCGTTAAAGAACGGAGTATGACGTCCACCTTCTTCTTTGCTCAGTACGTATACCTCGCAATTGAATTTCTTATGTGGAGTTACGCTGTTTGGCTTACAAATTACCATTCCGCGCACCAAGTCTTTCTTCTCGATACCACGTAGCAACAATCCAGCATTGTCTCCTGCCTGACCTTCAGGAAGCAGTTTACGAAACATCTCAATTCCTGTAATTACTGACTTCATCTTGTCTTCCTGCATTCCTACAATATCAACTTCTTCGTTGAGCTTGATAATACCACGCTCAATACGACCAGTTGCTACAGTACCACGGCCTGTGATTGAGAATACGTCCTCAATTGGCATCAAGAATGGCTTGTCTACATCACGCTCAGGAGTAGGAATAGACTCATCAACAGCCTTCATCAATTCTACAATTGACTCTTCCCACTTAGCTTCGCCGTTCAAGGCGCCTAAAGCAGATCCTTTTACTACAGGAGCATCGTCTCCAGGGAATTCGTACTTGCTGAGCAATTCACGTACTTCCAATTCAACCAAGTCTAAAAGCTCCTCGTCATCAACAAGATCAACCTTGTTCATAAATACTACCAGATAAGGTACACCTACCTGACGGGCCAACAAGATGTGCTCACGTGTTTGTGGCATAGGACCATCTGTAGCAGCTACTACGATGATAGCACCGTCCATCTGTGCCGCACCGGTTACCATGTTCTTCACATAGTCGGCGTGACCAGGGCAGTCTACGTGTGCGTAGTGACGATTTTCTGTTTCGTACTCTACGTGTGCAGTAGCAATAGTAATACCGCGCTCACGCTCTTCAGGAGCGTTGTCGATATCAGCAAAGTTTTTTGCAACTCCACCATATGTCTTTGCCATTACATTTGTAATAGCAGCTGTAAGTGTGGTTTTTCCGTGGTCAACGTGACCGATAGTTCCAATGTTTACGTGCGGTTTCGACCGCTCAAATTGTGCTTTTGCCATT